>JAJZXF010000053.1 GCA_021802485.1 Actinomycetes bacterium
GAGGTGCAGAGCACGCTTCGTGAGGACCCTGAGCTATCAGGGATGGTCGCAGCAGAGGTGGAGCGCCAGTCGACGACGCTTCAGTTGATAGCGTCTGAGAACTTCACGTCGGAGGCTGTTCTTGCCGCGACGGCATCCGTGTTCACGAACAAGTACGCGGAAGGCTATCCAGGGAGGCGCTACTACGGCGGTAACCGTATTGTCGACCAGGTCGAAGAGCTTGCGCGCGAGCGGGCGAAGTTACTGTTCGGGGCTGAGCACGCGAACGTCCAGCCTCACTCTGGCGCAAGTGCGAACCTGGCTGTGTACATGGCATTGCTGGAGCCGGGGGACACTGTTCTTGCGATGCGCTTAGACCAAGGCGGCCATCTGACTCACGGCTCGCCAGTCAGCATTACGGGTAAGACGTATCGCTTCGTCGCCTACGGTGTCACGCCTGCTGGCGACGGTGGCGAGCGTATTGACATGGACCAGGTTGCAGACCTGGCGCGCTCCGAGCGGCCGAAGCTCGTAGTTGCAGGCACGACGGCATACTCGCGGATCATCGATCCGCTACCGTTTCGCGAGATCGCAGACGAGGTGGGAGCGCTGTTCATGTTTGACGCGGCACACCCTGCAGGGTTGATCGCAGGCGGCGTGCATCCGAACCCGGTAGGCGTAGCAGACGTGGTCACCTTCACCACTCACAAGACCCTCAGGGGACCGAGAGGCGGAGCGATACTTTGCAAGGCCGATCTTGCGAAGTCGATCGACTCCGCGGTCTTTCCAGGGCTCCAGGGTGGGCCACTCGAACATGTGATCGCGGCCAAGGCCGTCGCGTTCCGCGAGGCTTTGGAGCCGTCCTTTCGGGACTACGCTGCGAGGGTTGTGGCTAACGCAAAGGCACTTGCGGAATCTCTGTCTTCGGCTGGCTTCAGGCTGGTCTCGGGGGGGACCGAGAACCACCAGGTCATCTTGGATCTGCGCTCGTTCGATCCGGACCTCACCGGCCAGCGGGCCCAGGAGGCGCTTGACCTGTCCGGGATCACATGCAATAGGAACCAGATCCCCTGGGACCCCCGCTCTCCGTTCGTGACCTCCGGCGTCAGGTTGGGCACGCCGGCGGAGACGAGTGCCGGCATGGGTCCAGGCGAGATGGCCGAGGTCGCGCGACTGCTCGCTGAGGTGCTCGGGAATCTGGATGACGCGGTCAAGCGCGAGGAGGTCCGGGCGGAGGTCAGGCGCCTGTGCTCAGCGTTTCCCCCATACCCCGGTCTGTCCCGCACCCCTGCATATCGCTCGACCGCGCCAGCCTGAGGCAAAGGGAATGCTGTAGCTGGTGGTCGGGTACGGCGTCATATTCTGTGTGGCTGCGGTGGGGACGTACCTGCTCACGTTCCCGACCCGGAGGTTTGCTGAACACTCAGGAGCGGTAGTCGTTCCCGACGACCGGGACGTCCACACTGGTACCACCCCGACGTCCGGTGGCGGCGCGATGTTTCTTGCGATGCTCGCTGCAATGGTCGCTGCATCACAGATGCCCGAGTTCAAGAATGTGTTCCAGCGCTCTTCGGAGCCGCTAGGAGTCGTGCTCGCGGCCGCTACGATATTCATGGTCGGTCTTGTCGATGACCTGAGAGAGATGTCCGCCCCTGCAAAGATCGCAGGCCAGGTACTTGCGGCGACCGTGCTGTACTTCCTCGGGGTCACGATGTTCCAGTTCAAGGTCCCGCTCTTCGGCTTCGTCGTGCTCTCGCCTGACATAACGCCGCTGATCACCGCGCTATGGGTTGTCGGCATAGCAAATGCGGTGAACTTGATTGACGGCCTGGATGGCCTCGCGACTGGGATCGTGGCAATCGCTGCGGGAGCGCTTTGTGTGTATGGGCTGCGCCTGGAGGAGCTCGGGTGGTTGTCCTCGGGGAATATTGGTCCGCTGGTAGCGGTGATCGCCTGCGGCATCTGTGTCGGCTTCCTTCCGCACAACTTCCATCCTGCGCGGATCTTCATGGGTGACGCGGGCTCGATGCTGCTTGGGCTCTTGATGGCTGCATCCACGATGGTGATTGGCGGGCGCACCCCGGACGTGAGCGGGGACGCATACTTCTTTTTTGCCCCGCTGTTCATCCCGTTCTTCATCCTTGGGGTTCCAATCCTTGACATGGCGTTCGCGATAGTGCGCCGGACCGCTAAACGCTCAGGTGTCGCTACCCCAGACAAGGATCACCTCCACCACAGGCTCATTCGTCTCGGCCACGGCTATCGCCGGTCAGTGCTGATCCTGTGGGCATGGACCGCGATACTCTCGGGGTTCGTGCTCTATCCCCTGTTCAATCCAAAGGGGAATGCGATCATCCCCTTTGGTGTCGCGGCTCTCGGAGTGGGGCTATACACCCTGTTCCACCCATCCATCCGTCGCCATCCAGCGCCTGGTGAGATTGGGAACGGGGACGAGTCCTCGGACAGGGAGGTGCGCGGTGGTCGCAGAGAGACGATTGCTTCCAGCAAGGGTGGCGCTACGGGCCATGCTGGCGCGGCCGGCGGCCACCCTTAGTTCGTCGAAGGGGTCCGTGATGAAGATCCTTCACGAGGTCCCTGCTCGGGTTCCTGGGCACCGGAGCAGCCCGTTCGTGGAAGTTGCGGGCTTGTGGACGACATTGTGTTCCACTTTCGATCGCATCATGTCAGGAGCCCTGGGTTTTTGGTCCCGTATGCGTCGAGAGCAGATGAGAGCGTGCTCGCAGCCTAAGTTCCAGCGGCCAGTGCTTGCGGACGCGACTTGAAGCAGGGAGGGGTGTGGTATCCTATTCTTTTTTGGGCGAGTATCTGCGAGCTACCAGTTGCTGGTGGGATCCAAGGACAAGGAGGTTCTGGCCATGGGCCGGATAAGGAATTCGGTTGCGCGGTCGGGAGTCGCGGGACTGCTCGCTGGGGCCACCTTCCTCCTCGGTGGGGGGATCGGCGCAGTTGTCGCGCTTGCTACCTCGCCTGCGGGTGCTGCAACCTCTCACTCAACACTCCCGCCCGTGAACGTGAGCGTCTCAGGCACCCCGACGGTGAACGTGGGCAACCTTCCGACGAACTCTGCAGGTCAGCTGAGGGTACAGAACGAGGGAGGAACCGGGCATTTCGCCCGAGTGGGTCCATGGGCTCAGGTCGGCGCTGGTACTACGGTGACCGTTGCGAACGTAACCGGTCCCGGTGTGTTCAAGGGAGTCTCCTTTGACATTGGAAGCTCCTGCGGATGCAACTGGATGGACGGGGTACTGCAGGTGACGATCGACGGGACCATGTACATGAATGATCCGCTGGACTGGTTCGGCTGGCCAAACGGCTGTCCCGGTGGCATGAACAGCTGCACCAATAGTCCTCCAACATGGTATAACGACCCAGGCGTCATGGGCGGCGGGATTGGGGCCTGTTGTGACTATGTCCAGGGTTACTGGAACCCGCCCGGAGGGCTTCCCTTCCAGCACCAGCTCGTCGTGGCCATCGTCCCCGACTGGTGGGGGCAGGGGAACTTTCCGGCTAACGTCTGGGGAACTGCGACATATACCACGATGCCGAGCTAGCTGCCACGCTGAGCCAGCTCCTGACGGGCGTAGATACTTTATGGCTTCGATCGGCTTCGCTGGGTCGACGCAGTTCAGCACTCGCTCTCCGGGTGTCCAGGGAAGCTTGTGTCGAGTTGCCGAGGTGGGCTCAGGGGTGCGATCATGGCGAACGTGCGAGGCGTGCAACCAGATCTGCGGATAGCTCTTGGCGCCAGCGTGTGGGTTCAAAAGCACCGCGGCGCGAGCTGCTACGGCTTTGGGTGCGCATGTCGCTTCGTACGGATCGCTGCATGTGTTTTAGGGGTCGCTGCGTGTGATCATCGGGCTGGGGGCTGCAACGAATATGACGGCTGGGTTGCTGGTGGCAGGTGATGGTGAGGGAGCCGAAGGGAACCGGGCCAGCTCCTGGGTTCTCGGAGTTGATCGGCTTGGGTGCGACCATCGGGGTATGCGTGGGCGTAGGGGTGTTTCTCGGTGTGCTCGCGGACGGGCACTGGGGAACCTCGCCGTTGTTCGCTATCGTGGGGCTCGTGATCGGCATACTGCTTGCCGTGGGAGTCGCTTACGTCGAGATGAGGAGGTACTTCTAGTGCTGCGGACGAAGCTGGCGATGGTCCAGGTGGGCCACGCTGGGCTGGGTAGTTCAGGCGGCTGTCCCCGCGTGAGGCGACCAGTTTCGGATCGGATCGAGCTAATGGGTACTAAGCGTGTTCGCTGACATCATCAGCGAGCCGCAGCTGGCTCGTGCTTATAGGAAGACCACGATCACCTCGACGATCATCGGGGTCATTGGCCTCGTGGCGCTGGTGCTGACGCGCAATGGCATTGCTGGCATCGGGCTTTGTATCGGGCTTGGTGTTGGCGTCGTGAACCTTCGCTTGGTTCAGGCATCGGTGTCGCGTATCGCTGCGAGCGGCCACGAAAAGCCGAAGCGTCCACTCGCGATGCACACGTTTGCGCGCCTTGCCGTGCTGACGGCTATAGCGATTGGCATGCTGGTGGTTGAGGCGCCGCTCGGTCTCGGGATGCTCATCGGGATGATGATCTTCCAGTTTGCATTTCTTGCAAACCTAGCCAAGGCGGTCTTCGGCACTGGGCGGGTATCTTGATGCACCCGTTGGTTCTTGCTGTTGGGAAGGTGGACATCGGGAGCCACATCACGACGAAGATCGCGGGCATGACTGTGGATGTCGATGTAGTTGCCGCAACGCTGATTTCGGGTGCGATACTGCTCGGTCTCGGTTTCTATGCTCGAGCGAAGGCATCCTCCGGGGTGCCTGGCAAGATCCAGCTGGTTTTCGAGACGGTGGTCGCTGCGGTCGAAGACCTTGTCGACTCCGCGATTGGCCCTGCGGGCAAACCCATAGTCCCGCTCGCGGTGACGCTGTTCCTGTTCATTCTCATAGCCAACTGGCTAGAGGTGATCCCCACCGGCTACCCAAAGGAACTCTTGGGTGCGCCGACCGGTGATGTGAACCTTCCCTATGCAATGGCGATCTTCGTCATCGTTCTCGTTCATGTTGCATCTGTGCGCGCGAGGGGCCTAAAGGGGTACGCTGGCCATTACTTCAAGCCGTTCAAGGTGCTCCTGCCGATCAATGTGATCGAGGAGATCACGAAGCCGATCACCCTGTCGTTACGACTGTTCGGCAACATGTTCGCAGGCGGCCTGATGGTGGCCCTGATCGGGTTGCTCCCTGTGTACGTAGTGCCTGGGGGCGACATCATCTGGAAGCTTTTTGACATGTTTATAGGCTTTATCCAGGCATTTATATTTGCGCTCTTGACCGTGGTGTACTTCGGAATTGCGATGGACACCGAGAGCCACTGAGAGGCATGTCGCGGGGGCAAGAGCAGTCGCACCTGTAGCGGTGCTGGCCTCGTCGCCAGGTCGTCTTGCGCTCATGAGTGGGTATTGACTAGATCTGTGCAAGTCAAAGGCGTGCAATGGCCAGGGAATGACCAGGGTGAGGAAATCTGGAGGGCCTCCGGCGGAGGCTCAAGCAAATAGTAAGGAGAACACTGAAGATATGGCATCAACGACGGGTATGGATCACGCTATACAGCTTGCCGGAGCGATGGTCGGCGGCGGCTTGGCGCTAGCTGGCGGTGCTATCGGAGCCGCTGTAGGCGACGGCTTAGCGGGCAGCCAGACCATTGCTGCTGTCGCGCGTCAGCCTGAGATGGAAGCCAAGGCACGCTTGTACATGTTCCTGACAGTCGGGTTGGTTGAGGCCATGTACTTCATCAACCTTGCGTTCATGGCCCTTTTCGTATTCGTTCTGTACAAGAAGTGACCGGTCGCTCAACAAGCTCAGAAGCGCCAGGCGTGATGGTCCCTGTGCCTGTTCGGGATAGGCCAGGGGCTAGCGCGGGTCAGGCTCTAGTCGCGATCGAAGCAACGGATCTTCGACGAGGGTACAGCCCGTGCTGGTAGCAGCGTCGAACTTCCTCTTGCCGAACGGCACCTTCATTGCAGAGCTCGTCGCGTTCGTTCTTATCCTCGGAATAATCGCAAAGTGGATCCTTCCTCCATTGAAGAAGGCGATGACGGAGCGCGAAGACGAGATCCGAAAGTCTCTCGAGGCAGCTGCAGAGGCCCGCAAGCAGGCAGACGAGGGCGTGAAACAACGCCAGGCTGTACTGGACGAGGCTCGTCGTGAGGCACGTGGAATCATCGCCCAGGCGACAAGGGTCGCGGAGAAGGTGCGCTCTGAATCTCAAGAGTCTGCCCGCAAGGAGTACGAGCGGATCGTTGCAAGCGCGGGCACCGAGATCCAGCTGGCCCGTCAGCGAGCGATAGAAGAGGTGATGGATCTCGCAGGTGACCTCGTGATGGACGCGGCCGAGCGTGTCATCGGAGCGGAGCTGGATGCGAACCGCCACCGCGCTCTGATCGACGAGGTGATCTCCTCTGTCTCGTCTGGCCTCGAGGTTGAGCATTGAGGTCTGTGCGGCCGCAAACCCCTTTATGTAAGGGAGGGGTCAAGGCCGCGGATGAGACAAGGACCCATCCGAGAAACTGTTACACCCCTGGGGTAGTATCAAACATATGGTCGCAATACCGAGTAGTCCGCCAGCAAGCCGTGAGGTCGTACGTACAGCGATCGTCCCGGTCATGTTATCGGGAGCTGACTATCGACGAGCCCACGACGCTCACCACATTGCAGCTGGTCTATGGGACCAAGCGGTCGACTGGGTGCACGCGGAGTGGAAAGCGAAGCACAACCCAAGCAAGTACGACATCCGAGCGTTCCTCACCTCGATTCCACGAGAACAACGCACTCTCCATGCTCACACGACCGAGGCGATCGGATACGACCTCTACGAAGCGATCAAGACCTCTCGCACCAATCGCAAGAATGGGATGAGTGTGCGTTCTCCCTGGCGGAAGAAGAACTACAGACCGCTATCGTTCTCAAAGCACTTTGGCTGGCGCATACGGCCAGATAACAAGCTCAACCTGTCTCTCGGACGAGGCAGACCCGGCATCGTGTTGGCATTGCCAAACGTGGAGGACCCTGTAGGTGCTGAGCTCGTTTCCCCTGATCTCTGGAGCGAGATCCAGCTCTGCTGGGATCAGGACAACCGACAGTTCTCGCTACATATTCCCTACACATCGCGTCGTTCGGTCTCAGCTGGCAAAGCGATCACAGCCATAGACGAAGGCATTATCAACCCAATGACACTTGCGACTTGGGTAGATGAGGGAACCATCGACGTCACCGTAATCAACGGCCGCGAAGCACGTGCTATCAAGAGACAACGGAACAAGGCTACAGGTGCGCTGCAGAGAAAGATGTCGAAGACAAAGAACGGCTCTCGCAAGCACCACAGGCTCGTTGCAGCAAAGAAACGCTTGAAGGGCAAGGCCCGCTTGCAACTCAGGGACTTTGACCACCAGGTCGCAAGGAAAGCAACGAATCACGTCATAGCGCACTCCACCGGACGCCTCGTCATAGGAGAGGTGCGTGGCATCGAGTACAAGACCAAGCAGAAGCGCCGCATCGGACGTCGCGGTCGCCAACAGCTCTCACAGTGGTCGAGAGGAACCGAGGAGCGCTACCTCGCAGAGAAGACCGGACTTGACATCGAGCACCTAAACGAGTCCGGGTCCACGAAAACATGTCCTGCGTGTGGAGCACGCAACCGACCATGTGGGCGGGACTACCGGTGCAAGGTGTGTAACTTCACCTGTCACCGAGACGCTGTTGGAGCGATCAACATCCTCCAAAAGGCGATACATGGGAGCTACGTCCCTATAGGACCGGATGTGGTCATCCGAGTCACGTATCTCCGGGACGAGAAGCGCTGGTCACCTGATCAGCGCAACACACACCGTATGGTGCAGTGCCGAAAGGCCAGAGCCCTGAGTAGTGCCAAGAACCAGGCCTCGACGGAAACGTCGTGCAAGCCGAAGCTAGTAAACTCATCCACCAGCTCTTTGGAGCCAGACCCGTTGGTCGCGGTGGCGTGATGTGCGCGATGCCAGGCAAACCAAGCCAGACGGCAGGGCTAGAAGCCCCGTCCGTCAGGGCGGGGAGGCTCACGGAGCTGACGCGCGGCTATACTGCCGCAGTTCTCGACGACATGACAATCGAGCACCTTGGCGCGGATGCAAGCGCAGGCAGCGTAGAAGCGCTGCGAGCTCGCATATCTCAAGTCGTGGCTGAGGTCGAGGTGTTTTCTAGCGCTATGGCTTCGTCTGCGGAGCTATGGAGGGTGATGTGCCAAGGGGGGTACCCCGTCGAGGTGAGGATCGGAATCCTCGATGACCTGCTTGGAGATCGCACCCAGCCAGAGACCCGCCGGCTGATTTCATTCGCGGTGCGCTACGAGCATGCTTCGGAGCTTGCATCGGTCTTTTCTGGCCTGGTGGACGTGTTGACAACTGCATCAAGCAGGGTAGGCTCTCGGGAGGGAGGTCCTGCGGAGGCTCCTGCTTCACGGAGCGCTTCGAGGGAGCGCCTGGGTGGATATGCCGCAGGGCTCTTTGACTCCTTGGAGGATCGAAGCGCGCTCGAGGACCTCGAGGACCAGCTTTTCAGGTTCGCACGCATCGTGGAGTCGTCTCCCGAGCTGCGCAGGCTGATGACGGATAGGGATTCGCCTCGTGCTATCAGGCTTGGCGTGGTGGATGATCTCCTTGCTGGGCGGGCAAGCGCTGTGATGTCGAGAATGGTCGCGTACGTGATCACTGCAGGACGGGCTCGCGATCTGGTGGGCTCGCTCGACTGGCTGGCTGAAAGGGTCGCGAGGGAGCGTGGTAGGCGCCTGGCGAGGGTCAGCTCTGCGGTTCCGATGGAACAAGGACAGTCAAGGGAGCTAGCGCGGGCTCTTTCTGCAAAGATCGGTGCCCCTGTGGAGCTCCAGATGGAAGTGGATCGCCGGTTGGTAGGTGGTGCAGTGGCTCTTGTCGGGGACATCGTGGTGGATGGCTCAGTGCGCCGGCGCCTGGATCAGCTCGCGGGTTCGCTGAAGAGTGGAGGCGGCCTCGGAGTTCTATCGGCAAGGGTTGTTACTGGAGAAGGCGACGCAGACCGCGTGGGACGAGCAGGCGAGAGCACAACGGATCACCGGGAGAAACCCGGAGATGAAGGAGCAGTTCCGAAATGACGGAACTGATTAGATGACGGAGCTGAATAACCAAATGACAGAGCGGACCGAGCTGACGATCAGTGCGGAAGATATCGCAAAGGCGCTGAGCAGAAACGTTGCTGCGTACTCTCCAGATGTCGTGGCGGAGCAAGTTGGCAGGATCACCGAGGTCGGAGATGGTATCGCGAGAATTACAGGCCTTCCTGACGCCGCGGTCAACGAGCTCCTCGAATTCGAGGGGGGTAGCCTCGGGCTTGCCCTGAACCTCGACGAGGAGTCGATTGGCGCTGTGGTCCTCGGTGGTGATGAGCACCTCGAGGAGGACCAGGTCGTGCGGTCCACCGGGCGCATACTCTCTGTTCCGGTTGGGGATGCCCTTCTTGGCAGGGTGGTTGACCCGCTGGGAGCTCCGATAGATGGCAAGGGCCCTATCACGGGTTCGATCGATCGCCGGATGGAGATCCAGGCACCCTCTATCGTGCAGCGTCAACCTGTTTGCGAGCCGTTGCAGACAGGGATCAAGGCGATCGACTCCATGACGCCAATCGGTCGTGGCCAGCGTGAGCTCATAATTGGCGACCGCAAGACGGGCAAGACGACGATCGCAGTTGACACGATTATCAACCAAAAGGGCCAGGGCGTGAAGTGCATTTACGTCGCGATTGGCCAGAAGGGCTCCACGGTTGCCCATACGGTTGACACGCTCGCGGCTTACGGTGCTATGGACTACACCGTCGTGGTGGCTGCACCCGCTTCCATGCCCGCTCCGTTCAAGTACCTCGCTCCGTATGCGGGATGTGCGATGGGTCAGTACTGGATGGAACAGGGCGAGCATGCACTGATCGTTTACGACGATCTGTCCAAGCAGGCTGAAGCCTACCGACAGCTCGCGCTGTTGTTGAGGAGGCCGCCTGGGCGCGAGGCTTATCCAGGCGACGTCTTCTACCTTCACAGCAGGCTGTTGGAGCGAGCAGCGAAGCTCTCTGACGAGCTGGGAGGCGGGTCCTTGACTGCGCTGCCGATCATCGAGACGAAGGCAGGCGACGTATCTGCCTACATTCCCACCAACGTGATATCGATCACTGACGGGCAGGTCTATCTCGAAAGTGATCTGTTCTATTCAGGTGTGCGGCCAGCTATGAATGTAGGGATCTCCGTATCGCGCGTTGGCGGTGCAGCGCAGGTGAAGGCTATGAAGGCCGTCGCTGGTACACTGAAGATTGACCTCGCTCAGTTCCGCGAGCTCGAGGCGTTTGCCACCTTCGGCTCGGAGCTGGACAAGGTGTCGCAGGCGCAGCTGGACCGTGGCTACCGACTGACCGAATTGCTCAAGCAGGCCCAAAATGCCCCAATGCCTGTGGAGGAGCAGGTGATTGCCATCTTTGCCGGCAGCAATGGCTATCTGGACGAAGTGCCTGTGAGCGAGGTCGGTCGTTTCGAGGAGGAGCTGATCGACTACGTAAAGGCAAACAAGCCGGGGCTTCTGAGCCACATCGCGACTACGGGCACCCTGCCGGACGAGGAGGACCTGAAGAGTGGTCTGGACGAGTTTGCTGCAAGCTTTGATCCGACACCACTTGGCGCGGATGCCGCCGATGCCCCCGTGAAACGAGGAGCGTCCGGCGAGGTTCCAGAGCAGAGCGAGAGCGACGCCGGCCGATCCCCGGCCGCGGCTGGCTCTACGAGGGGCTGAGGCGCTCGATGTCAGCTGGCCAGGAGCGGGTCCTCCGGCGCCGCATCAAGAGTGTTCAGGCGACGAAGAAGATCACTCGTGCGATGGAGCTGATCGCAGCGTCCCAGATCCCTAGAGCCCAGGCACGCATGAGGTCATTTCGCCCCTACATAGCAGCGATGGTCGACGTGGCTCGAAAGACTGCTCGGGAGGCTGCGGGTGAGAGCGATCGCCTGCTCACGGTTCCCGCGAACCCGCGGCGTGTCGGGATCGCAGTCCTCGCTGCGGATCGCGGTCTTTGCGGGGGCTACAACTCCGCGGTACTCCGGACCGCCGATCGCCTAATCGCGGAGTACGAGCGCCAGCAGGCTGAATGCGTTGTCGTAGCTGTCGGCAAGAAGGCAGCTGGCTTCTTCCGGTACCGCCAGCGTGCGCTATCGGCATCGTTTTCCGGCGTGACAGCGAGGCCGTCGCTTGCTGATGCCACCATGATCGCAGAGTCCCTCCGGTCGCCGTTTCTCGCGGGCGATCTCGATATGGTGCGAGTGATCTCAACTCGCTTTGTGACCGCTGGACTGCAGCGAGCGGAGGTTTCGACCCTATTCCCGATCGAGCGTTTTGCGCCGAGCGACCCTGGCGGAGATGTCGAAGCGGCATTCCCCGGTTACACGGAGTTCGAGCCGCTCGCTTCAGATTTGTTGGACAAGGTGCTCGTACGCTATGTTGACGCATTCGTTTACGGTGCATTACTCGAGGCGTCCGCTTCAGAGCACGTAGCGCGGCAGCGAGCGATGGCTGCGGCTACCGAGAATGCAGACGAGCTGACGAAGACGCTGACCCGGACAATGAATAGGGTTCGCCAAGACGCGATCACCACCGAGATCATGGAGGTGGTTGGAGGTGCGGAGGCGCTTGGCAAGGGACGCGACGATGAATCCGAGCTTGGAAGGCTCCTCGAACAGCTGGTGTCGGGCGCGTGACGAAGCTTGCAGGATATCGCTGGAGTCCAGCGAAGACGACCGGACAAGAATGGAGATCGCTGCATGCACGAAGCTGACGCGCACAATGTGGGCGCGGGAAGTTGCGGTACTTGCAGTGACGACAAGCCTAGAAGCAAGGAGAATGCTTGATGACGACCGTATCGACTGAGCAGGCGAAGAAGTTGGAGGACGGCCGTGTAGTTGCAATTGCGGGTCCCGTCATCGATGTCGAGTTTCCACCGCACGCTCTTCCGGAGATCAATACTGCGGTCGAGGTGGATGTCACGCTTGACGGAACTCCAACCACGATCACAGCGGAGGTCGCTCAGCAGATCGGCGGTGGGAGGGTTCGCTGTGTCTGCCTGAAGCCGACAGACGGGATGCGCAGGGGGGTGGCTGTGCGAAATACCGGAAGGGGTATCAGCGTCCCGGTGGGCCCGTCTGTGCTGGGACATGTTTTCAACGTCACGGGCCAGCCCCTTGATACAGACCACATAGATGATGTAGAAGATCGCTGGGAGATACACCGGGACGCACCTGCTTTCGATGCCCTTGAGTCGAGCACGCAGATGTTCGAGACCGGGATCAAGGTCATCGACCTGCTCGAGCCGTATGTGAGAGGCGGGAAGATTGGGCTCTTCGGCGGAGCTGGCGTTGGCAAGACGGTGTTGATCATGGAGATGATCCATCGGGTTGCCACCCAGCACGGTGGGGTCTCGATCTTCGCTGGAGTTGGCGAGCGCACGCGTGAGGGGACCGACCTGTGGAAGGAGATGCAGGAGTCCGGCGTCATATCGAAGGCTGCGCTCGTGTACGGCCAGATGGACGAACCTCCCGGTGTGCGCCTTAGGGTTGGGCTGTCAGCGCTGACGATGGCAGAGTACTTTCGGGATGTCCAGGGCCAGGATGTCCTCTTATTCGTGGACAACATATTCCGGTTTGTCCAGGCTGGCTCGGAAGTATCGACCCTGCTCGGTCGCATGCCGTCTGCGGTCGGTTACCAACCAACGCTTGCAGATGAGATGGGCGAGCTTCAGGAACGGATCACCTCGACAAGAGGACGTTCCATCACCTCACTCCAGGCGGTGTACGTGCCGGCAGACGACTACACTGATCCGGCTCCATTTACCACCTTCACACACCTCGATGCGACGACTGAGCTCTCACGGCAGATCTTCTCACTTGGCATCTACCCTGCGGTTGACCCGCTCGGCTCGACGAGCAGCATTCTCACGGCCTCGGTGGTCGGCGAACGCCACTACAGTGTTGCGCGAAGAGTCCAGGAGGTGCTCCAGCGCTACAGGGAGCTCCAGGACATCATTGCGATCCTCGGACTGGACGAACTCAGCGAGGAGGACCGGGTGACCGTATCGCGGGCTCGAAAGATCCAGCGATTCCTGTCTCAACCGTTCTTTGTTGCCGAGGTGTTCACCGGCATTCCAGGGGTGTACGTGCCTGTGGACGAGACCGTGGAGTCGTTCGAGGCGCTGGTTGACGGATCGCTTGACGACATACCAGAGCAGGCATTCTTGAACGTTGGGGGCGTTGAGGCCGTTCAGGAGAAGGCGGAACGACTCGAGCGGGAGACCGCCTAGTGCCGCGACCGTTCAATGTGGAGGTAGTAACGCCTGAAGGCGTGCTCTTTTCAGATGACGCCGAGATGCTCTCGTTGCGAACTCCGGAGGGAGAGATAGCGTTCCTGGCGGGCCACAGCCCAATGGTGGGCGAGGTGATCGGGGGCGATGTCAGGATTCAGGTGAGCGCAGGTGATGAGCGCGTCATTAGCGTCGCTGCCGGCTTCGTCAACGTCGCTCGGAACAATGCCGTCGTCATCGCCGACGAGTTGCACACGAGCGAGGCGCTAGGTGGATTGAGCTGAACCGCGGCCCCAACCCCCTTTAGGGTGTCGCTTTGCTGGAGAGTCCGTTCAGGCAACCCCCGGGATGACCCTACCTGCGTAACGAGAGGCGTGAACGCGCCTATGTTCTTGTGCCAAGTGGAAGGCGAAGAACGCAGGCCAGTCTCCGTTCGAATGCAACGCTCGTAGCTTGAGGATCTCCTCCGCACCGTTGACGGACCAGCGTGCCCCGGTCACGTCTTCTCTCTTGCCAAATGGGCACATGCGCCTTCGATCACCCTCGTCGCGATCGGCCACCCAGCAGCAAGGGCCTTCGGCTAGTCGAAACAGGGCTCCTTGTTCTTCAAGTAGCGGGCGCATTCGTTGGCCCGCTCGTGTTCCTTGGGCTTGAGGTGACACATGGTGGCCTTGCGCCGGATGGCCCCAGCGAGGATGGTGGCCTTGCGCCGGATGGCCCCGGCGAGGATGGTGGCCTTGAACTCGAGGACTGCCAGCGCCTTCTCGGCGACGAAGGCCTCGATCGCAGGATCTGTCTCGGGGAAAAAGCAGTGGGCAGCTGCCCAGATATATTCCACCACGTGGATCCGGTCGACGGCGATCGTGGGCGCGATGTTGCGCCGTCGTGCTTCGGCGTTGACAACGTCGATCTGGTGCTTGGCTCCATCGACCAGGGCTACCCAGGTGCGTAGGTGACCCGGGTCTCTGTGCTCGGCTGCATCAAACGCTGCTGCGATCACATCTGGTCAGGTGTCCTGGAGTCATGGATTGACAACTTTCGTTTATGACTCAGTTGACCGTAGCGGTGGACGAACCAGCTATCGCACAGCACACTGTGAACTGGCCGCACATAAAGCTTGCTTCAGACCATGTGCTCGGTATCTGAGCGAGTCCGGCATCCCGGCCCAAGGACTGCGTACGTCGGTCTTCAAGACCTCAAACCGGCCATCCATGAGCCAATAAGCCTCTCAACTCTTTCCTCTCCCAAGTCGAGGCCAAGACCAGCTACCGCGAGTTGGACCCCCACTCCACCCGGCGAGAACAGATCGCGTAGGTAGCTGCGGCCCTGACACACCGCGGCCGCTAAAGCTGGGTCAGCCTCGCCCTCGGCGAAGACGCTCGCGACAGATCGCGGGTCGGTGACAGCCATGAGCCGCCAGACATCTCCAGCATCTTTTGCCTTCACCCGGTTCTTGGCGCCCCGGTCGGCTTCGTTGATCCTCTCGGCAAGTTTGTATGCCTTGGCGCACATGATCGCTGCCGGACCAGCAATGTACGCCTCGACGAATTCCCCCGTTCCGTCCAGGGGATCCAAGACGTGAAGCTCTCGGTCGACAATGCAGAGTTCAAGGCCGTCCGCTCGACCGATATGACGCTTGTCTTGACCGGGAACACGGGCGCCTCTACGGCCCGGTCCCGCCAAGGCACCAGGGACCAGTAAATCGAACGCCACCCGGTCGCCGTCGACATCGATCCACCAGATTCCTGGAGGATCCGAGGCGGGCGAGAACCCGGCACTGAGCATCGCCTGTCCGATGTCGAAGTTTGGGTCTACCAGGTGCGGAAGTACTCCAGTGTCTCCATCGGTCGTGACGGTCAGCCCCACTTCAATTAGGTCCTTGGTGTGCTCGTAGACCGCCTGCGCCCCCATGACCACGATGGCTTCGCGTTGTGCCCCAAGGGCACGCAATCCATGAAGCAGAACGGCTCTTGCCCTGATCAGTTCAGCTCCGGGATGGAGATGAACGGATGGCTCGCTCACAGCGAGTTCAAGGTTGGGCTCGGGTCGCCTGAAGCTGGCGAGCCGTCCGCCGCCGGGGCTTTCATCTTCGCGACGCGGCTGAGAGTTGGTCACCGAAATGCCTTTGCGATCATGGCCTCGGCCTGGTCTGGCATACGGCCATTCCCGGCGAAGCAGTCGATGGCAATCTGCCAGAAGTCAGCCAGCCGCACGCCGTTGTCCAACGCCTGCAGCCCCACAGACGTGACGTTGTCGAATGGAATCAAGGTGAGGTAGGGACCGTTCTCCGCTGGCCGTAGGCCGGCAGCAATTGCTGATCGAGCGACATTGCCCACGTAGAACGTCGGCCAGACGGAGTTTGCGATCTTCGTGTAAGCAGACGCAGCGAAGGCCCCTGTGAGCGCCCAGGCTTCACCAGCCTGATCCAGACTACGGACGACGTCGGCCAAGTTGCGCCAACCGAAGTTCGAAGCGCCGGAGCGACGCGAGAGGCGAGCCTGCTGTGCCGCCAGAACGCAGATGCCAGTTGCCTTCTCGACCGGCGTGTCAGTATCGATGAACCCAGACGCCTCCCAGCGTTGGGCGTAGGAAGCGGATCTGATATTTGCAACGATGGGCAGTTCGGGCTCGAGGATGCGCCTAGCGGCGCGAACCGCATCCATGTCGACGTTTGGGACCAGGCGTTCACCCGACCGCCATCCACAGGCGGCCAGAATTCGATCGAGAGTCGAGACCGTGGGATCGAGTTGGCCGCGTTCGATCCTGCTGATCGTGGAAGGGGCAACGCCAGCTATTACTGCGGCCTGACGCTGATTCAGCCCGCTCAGGACCCGTGCGTCAGTAACGAGTCTGGCAGCGTTGGTCATGCTGGCAACTCTAACAGAGAACAGAGCGGATACGCATTTGGTTGCCTATACGCACAAGATTGCATTTTCGATACCGGTCATGGTGCAGCTGACCTGCCCACTGAACCAGTTCCAGCGCCGACTTTCGTGAACCTCGCACGCACTGACGGGCGGGGAGGTTTACGTCGCGGACCAGATAGAAACCGGTTGACGTCAGCCTTGCTCAACAGCTCTTCACATCTCATCAGGCTGGATTTCGCTGAACTCTCGCGAGGGTGTATCGGACATCGAGCCATACGAAGACCCCCCCTATCAACTTGGGTTTGGAGCCAATTGCAGCATCAAACAGCTTCATAGCGGCTGCGGGATTCACTCCTGACCAGCTGAGCACTACAGTGTCGACGCGGTAGCGGCGCAGCAAGGAGCGGGTCAATGACGCGATCTCGTGCGTTGTGGGCGCGGTTGGCCGCGTCTTTGCAGCCTTCGGGGGAGCGTAGTCAGCGATGAGTCGATCTACGACCCGCTTGGGGCTGATCGGGAAGGGAGTTGCTGTTGCTTTTCCCTCCTTGTTCGGGATGAGCGCATAGCCGCCGAGAAGCTTGAATCTCATCGACGACATCGCCTGCCAGAGCATCGCCTGGTTCTCCGGATATGCTGGGTAGGGGTAGGTGAGCATTACGCTGTTTGCGGGGACATCGAGCACTGATGCAGATGTGAAAAAGCCCGGTGTCGCCGTAGCGTAGGAGGGGTATGGCCAGCGTGGGACGAGCGGCAGTGCAGCTATCGCAACGACGGCAACGCAGATTGCTGTTTGCACCTTGAGCCGGCCGTTATTCCTAGCGTGGCGGGCGCGCTCTCGAGGACCTGGGCTTCTTGAGGCCAGCGAGCGTTGCCACGCACCTTCGAGCGCAATAGCGATGATCACAGCGATGAACATGTCGGTGTAGAGTGCGAACCTCGCTTCGATCAGGCTGGCGAGCAGGGGGATATGCGCAAGGGCAGCGAACGGCAGGGGGATGGCGGTTTGATGAGCGTCGATGACAAGTCGCGGACCGAGCGATAACACCCAGGTAATGACCGCCATTCCAGCTGCGAAGCGAACCAGCAAGGATCTCCTTTGCCAGATGATGATCCCGCAGAGAACGCAAAGTAGTGGGATGCCAAGATAGCTCCCGTTCTCCACCGCGTTTCCAAGTACAAAACGGGCTCCGATCCCAGCCCAGTTGCCTGGAGCGAATCGTTCGTTAAGCGTGGGCACAACAGTGCCCAAGAGGTCGGCGGAGAAGTTGTACTGACCCCAGGGTGGTCCGCTGTAGCGGTTCGGTCCTGAAAGGAAGAACAGGAGCGGATAGGCAGCGACTGGGATGAAGGCCATCGCTGCAAATGCGAAGCCGCTGAGCGCGTGAGCTAGCTTGTCGCGGACCTGTGATCGGCGGGACAAGACGAGCACTACAAGGCCGATGCATGACATCAAGGCAGTGCTGAGAAGAACCTCTGGCGAGATGAGCAGCTGCACTGCTGCCAGTAGTCCGAGGAGAAGGCCAGTCCTGCGAGCGCTTGTACGTTGGCGGACGACGAGCTCGTGAACCAGGAGCAGTACTAGCGGCGGTATTGGCACAAAGGTCAAGTTCAGATGGCCCCAGGCCTGGCCAACCATGTAAGGCGAGAAGCCGTAGAACAGCCCGCCAATGAATGCAGCCGGGTTCCATGACACAAACCTCTTCAACATTGCAAAGCATGCGGTCGCAGAGATTGGGAACGCTATCCAGGAGAGCAGGTTGAAGGTCGCGACGGGTCCGCTTGCGATCGTCAAGGGTGCGCCAATCAGGCCGAGGAGCGGCATGAAGGTGTTCTGGGCGAGGTTCGCGCCCCGAGGGTAGTCGATCCAGTTCGACGCGAAGGGAGTGTGCCCGTGAGCGAGAGCGTAAGGCGTCCAACGGAGGTACCAGGCAGCGTTTACCAGGTCTCCGCAGGTGCATGTGGGTAACCGCGACGGATCGCCGGGCCAGACTGGCCAGTAGGCGAACAGAGCGATGAGAGCGTAGACAGCGAATACGACGAGGAGCGTCCAACGCTGAGAGCTGCGGGCTCCTCTCGGCGCAGTCGCAGCCCTCGGGGAGCCAGGAGCCCCTTCTTCGAGATTGTTGCTATTGATCACCAAGTTCGCGTGGTGTCCGCTTGCACGAAGCTACTTACGCTTACACGCGCTGGCCCGCGTGTAAGCATCGTTGTCTCGCTACAGTCCAGCGTGGGGTTATGATTCGCCGCCCAGTGAGAGCGGCAAGATCGGCGAAGCGGTCTCAGGGGACCGTCGCCATGCCTACCATTGGCTTGTTCAGCGGCCGCCCGCCCATCGAGCCGTAGAACTTTGCATCGCCAAAGCTGAATATCCCACCGTCGGTGGCGTCCATCCAGTAACCGTGCCCGCTGTAGGTGGGAGTCATCCCGACGATTGGCTTGTTCAGCGGCCGCCCGCCCATCGAGCCGTAGAACTTAGCGTCTCCGAAGCTGAATATCCCACCGTCGGTCGCGACCATCCAGTATCCAGCGCCGTCCCAGGTTGGCGCGATTCCGATCACCGGCTTGTTCAGGTGCCGCCCGCCCATCGAGCCGTAGAACTTAGCGTCCCCGAAGGCGAATATCCCCCCGTCGGATGCCACAAGCCAGTAGCCACCTCCGTCGAGCGCATGCGCCGT
>JAJZXF010000149.1 GCA_021802485.1 Actinomycetes bacterium
TGAAGCGCCTGTGGCAAGCGAGACATTCGCGGCGCCGGCGAATCGCGAGACCGTCCTCAGCTAGGCGTGAGTCGACGACCTTGTCGTCAAGGTTCGAGCAGAACGGGCAGTGCATACATGGGAGGTTATCAAGTGTGGGGAGGTACGTAGCACAACCGGCCGTTATGCGGGAACGCCAGCCTTCCCACATCCTCAGCACAGGACGCTGCAGGCATGGGATCAGGGGGTTGGGTGGGCATACGAGTAGCTGTGGTGGACTTGCGGAACCCGGACAGTCGGTACGCCAGCCTGTCGAATGGGACCAATCGCGATCCGGATGCCCAGCAAGGTGGCTATCACAACGGCGCCCGCGAGTGCCCTGCGCATCCCGATGCGCACTCGTCGGTCCAGTTCAGCCCGATTGGTCTCGTCCCAGGCAGGGCTCGGATCCTGCGGAGTTGAAGATGGTCGCACGAGCCGGAGGTACTCGACGGGCCTCGCGGGCTGAAGGGTGTCGTATATCCCGGCGTCTTCGATTGCTGTAAGAACAGATGTTCGCATGAGTACCAGTAAAGACGAACACAAGTTCGGTGTCAAGTATCTTCTGGTCTGGTATGGCCTGGCCAGCGCGATTCCCGCATGATCGTGGGCGGCCAAGAAGCGTCCTAGCGTCAAGTCGCGCAGTGGAACAAGTGTTTGCAATCACGCGCAAATCGGGATACAGTGATGGCCGAGCAAGTGTGTGCGGCTTGCGCTGGCGTATCGCAGATGGGCGCATGCGCATGGACGAGTATGACAGGGCGACCAAAGGCGTCGATCCGGGAAGGCTAAGGAGACAGCGGCATGGCTAAGGCATTAGAAGGCAAGCGCAGGGAGATGCTCGACTTCATGGTGAAGCAGGTTCAGGAGCGAGGATTTCCGCCGTCAATACGAGAGATCGCAAGTGGCGTTGGGTTGAAGTCGGCTTCCACGGTGCACAGCCACCTTGGGGTTCTCGAAAAAGAAGGATACATCCGTCGTGATCCAACAAAGCCCAGGTCGATCGAGTTGCGCTACGATCCCGCGTCTGGCGCAGCGGTGGGACCTGGCGCGGTCCGCCAAGTTCCACTTGTTGGAGATGTTGCTGCTGGAACCGGCGTGCTCGCACAGGAGAACGTAGAGTCGATGTTCGCAGTACCCGAGGAGCTTACGGGACATGGGGTCCTGTTCATGGTACGGGTCAGGGGTGAGTCGATGATCGATGCTGGAGTTCATGATGGTGACTTCGTGGTTGTGCGCCAGCAGCCCGACGCCGAGCAGGGAGATATGGTTGTAGCGGGAATGCCTGGCGAGGAGGCAACGGTGAAGTACTTTTCGAAAGAAGGGTCAAAGGTGGTGCTGACACCGGCGAACCAGAACTTCGAACCGATGGAGTTCGAATCGTCGGAGGTTCAGATCTTTGGAAAGGTCGTCACCGTCCTCAGAAAGCTGTGACTCACCGCTCTGATGTGGTCGGTCGCGGCTGGAATGGGATCGCGACCGGCGCGTGCTGAGCGGCTAGGGTCGCTGCGGTGGCTGAAGTTAACATTCTCGATACTGTGCCGCAGCGTGTCCTTGCAATATACGCGCACCCGGACGATCCATTTGTCGCCAGCGGCGGTACGCTTGCGCGCTGGGCACGTGAGGGAGCTGATGTGCAGGCTGTCGTCTGCACCAACGGCGACAAGGGTACGTCCGCAGTCGGAGACCCGTCGTCGCTGAGCGATGAGGGTTCCAGAGTGGATGTGGGAGCGCTTGGGCCCAAGCGGGTGAAGGAAGCGTTGCGCGCAGGGGAGGTGCTTGGCATCGGCGAGCAGCACTTTCTGGGCTTCTCCGATGGAGAGCTTGACGAGGCGACCCTGCGAGCTGAGATCGTAGTGTGGGTGAGGCGCGTCATGCCGGACGTAGTCGTCTCCCACGATCCCACAGCGGTGTTCTTCGGGCGCGACTACTTCAATCACCGGGATCATCGCGTGGTTGGCTGGGCGGCCCTGGATGCTGTATCACCAGCAGCAGCACTGCCGCTTTACTTTCCCAAGGCGGGGTCCCCCTGGCAGGTTCGTACTGTGTACCTGTCTGGAACGATGGAGCCGGACGCGTGGGTGGACATATCAACGACGCTTGCAGCGAAGGTGGAAGCGTTGTCGTGTCACGCGAGCCAGTTTCAAGATGCTGGCGAGTGGTTCCGATCGGCAGTTCACGAGCGAGCAGAGGAGGCTGGGCGCCAGGCTGGGCTTGTTGCTGCGGAAAGCTTCCGGACGTTACGGCTGATAGCGTGATCCGATGATGAGCTGGCACGAGGTCTCGCGCGTATCATGCGTTGTATTGGATCGCGACCTGTGCGATGATGTAACAAGAAGGACAGAACGAGAGAATAAGATGAGCTTAGGAGGGGAGTAGTATGCCGCTCTCTGAGCATGAGCAGCGAGTTCTGCAAGAGCTGGAGCAGACTCTATACGCAGATGACCCGGCTTTCGCCGACAGGGTCAAGTCGGAGACTGTCTATAAACATGCCGGTCGCTACTGTGTCTGGTCAGCGATTGCTTTCATTGCGGGCTTGGTTATCTTGATGATGTGGTTGTCTACGTACCTGCCATTGAGCTTCGCTGGGTTCGTGATCATGCTTGCTTCCGCTGCTATGTTCGAGCGCAATGCCCGCCGTATGGGCCGCGCTGGCTGGCATGAGATCTCGGGCGCGGTGAGGGGGAAGGGCACATCAGAGGCTCTTGGGGATGCCGTGCGGCGCCTAAAAGAGCGCTTCAGTCACGGTTAGACTGCAGAGCCGACGGAACACTGTAGTTCCTGAACTGGCTTTGAAACCTAACCATTCAGGTCCCGTGGTTCCCGTAGAGGGCCCCGTACGGGCGTCCAGGGCCAAAAGGGCCTGTGGCCTGAGGATTCGCGAAATGGCAGAGAGTTTGCTTCACTGGTGGACGTGCAGGGACAACAGTGCCGAACCATCGTCGAGCTGGAGGCTGAGAACGCGGGCAGCGCCAGGAGATTGAGGGACTGCGCGAGGAGAACGATGGGCAGCGCAAGGAGATCGAGGATCTGGTTGTAGAGGTTGATCACCTTCGGGGGCTGGTATCCGAACTTTCAGCGAAGCTCAACACGTCCTCTAAGAACTCCTCTGCACCCCCGTCATCGGACTCACCTCACAAGGGGTGCAGCTCTTTTCGAGGGAAGCCCTTACGCTGCGGCTGGGATCACGTTTTCGTGGTAGCGAGCTTCGTGGACTCGTTGGCGTTCGCGTGAGCGGTGCCACCGCCAGTAGGCATCGAAGTCACCGTTGGACCTTAGGGCGCGTATCTTCAGCACTGCTTCTGCTCCGTCGACTGACCACCTGGCCCCAGTGACGTCCATTCTGTCCTTGC
>JAJZXF010000003.1 GCA_021802485.1 Actinomycetes bacterium
GATTCTCCGCTAAGCCAGCAACCACAATGCCAGCAGCAGCGTTCAAGACTGCGATGTCCCGAGGAGCGCCTTCTTCGCCTTCCAGCACCTTCCTCAAGATCTGAGCGTTTCCAAAGGCGTCACCGCCAGCAAGGGATACGAGATCCGCAGTAGGTATACCCAGTTCTCCTGGATCCAGACTCCATGTCCTCACCATCTTGGTGGCTTGCCCCTCAACCCCCACACTCACCGCGAGGTCAGTCACCGTAGTTCGAGTAGTGGTGGTGATCTCGTCAAGCCCATCGTCACCATGGACCACCATCGCTCTTTGACAGTTGGTCCTTCCCAACACACCTATCATCTTCGGCGCCATCAAGGCGTCGTTTACCCCGATTACCTGTCGGCGCACATGGCACGGATTTGCGAGCGGGCCCAGGTAGTTGAAGATAGTAGGGACCCCAAGCTCCCTTCGGACAGGAGCAGCGTTTCGCATCGCAGGGTGGAACCTCGGTGCAAAACAAAACCCCATACGGGCCTCCTGCATGCAGCGCAAGACCCCCTCGGGACCGAGGTCAATCGCGACGCCAAGCGATTCGAGGACATCGGCAGATCCCGCTGACGACGACGCCGCTCGCCCGCCGTGCTTGCATACCGTCGCACCAGCCCCCGCGACAATGAACGCAGCAATGGTCGATACGTTGATGCTGTGGCTTCCATCGCCACCGGTGCCGCAGGTGTCCACAATCGGTCCGTCCAGTTCGGAGGGGGGAACCTCCACGACCTCGGCAAACTCGTACATAGCTTCGAGCATGCCCACCATCTCGTCCACCGTCTCGCCTTTGGAGCGCAGTGCAACCGCGTAGCCTGCAATCTGAGCCGGCGTCGCATGTCCACTCAGTATCTCAGCACATGCCAGAGACGCCTCCGCGACACTGAGGCTCTCACGTGACACCAAGCGACCAATCAGCCTAGGCCAGCCACCGATCTCCTCGAACGCGCCAACCCTCTCGGTCACCAGCCCCACCACACATGGAGATCCCGGATGCCTGGAGGCAAAAAACACACACGACCATATGGGCGGTCAAAGTCGTGGTTCACCGGAATCATCAGCTGATCATCGGGATTGGCCCGCATATGAGCGTGACTATTCACGGTGAGTCACTTGCTGTGGCGGGGTGCCAGACAAACTCAGGCGGACTTACGCCTCTGACGAACCATCCTGCGGCGCTCGCGCTCGGTGGCCCCTCCCCAAACTCCGTCCCGCTCTCTGTTCACAAGCGCGTACTCAAGGCAGGGCTGGCGAACTGGGCACTGAGCACAGATAGCCTTTGCTGGCTGAGCTTCCTCATCCGAGGCAGGGTAGAACACAGCCGGGTCAATGCCCCGACATGCCGCGCGCTGGCGCCAAGTCATGTTCAACAGTCTCTACCTCCTTTTCCTCAATAGGTTTGGCCAAAGCCGAAAATCCCCGCACAATTTAGTTAATCCTGTCTTTCCAGCGTACAGCACCCGCTTCGCAATATGACCACCTACCCTAGAAAAGGTTGATCTGCCGCACGCGCACGTATGCCTTATATTATGGATCCGCTACGTGGCACTCGTCCAGAGGCAATCGAACAGATGAACAAACATCCAAGCGTAAGTTGCCTGGTCCGCTCGGTTCAGGGAACGTCGACCACTACCGTATTGGCAGCATGATCGTGCCATGCCTGACGCTTAGCATCCCACAACGGTGAAAGGCAATTAATGATACCGGGTATATAGATCACCATCCACAGCACGGAGTAGACCACGCGTCGCAGTATTGCCCGACCGGCACCAACAGCACCACCCGTCTGAGCATCACGCACAGCTATATGGAGCAGCTTCTTCCCGAGGGTCTGGCCAGACTCGCTGCCTTCCATCAGGCCCGTATAGAGGATGAAGACTACAAGCATCAAGAAGGGAAGGAGGAAGAGTGCGGCGAAAATACCGCCGCCCGAACTCGTGGTACCGCAGTACGTACCGAAATTCGTGGTGTTACAAACCTGGTGAGTCGATGCGACGCCGATTCCAAAGAGGAGCCCAATAATAATCCAGCTCGGAATGCCCACAATGAGGCCGTCGATAATGATCGCAACGAGCCTCTTCCACCACTCCGACAGCGGACGGCCTAAGGCGTCCGTCGGACCTGCGGCCAAAGGCCACTGCTGAGATCCAGCGCCGTATGGCTGCTGATACTGGGGTGGGAACCCCGGCGGCTGGCCCTGAGGAGGGCCATATGGGGGCTGCACGGGGGGTGGTGGCGGGAAGGCACCAGAACCGGGAGGTGGACCTGGTGGCGCGGGAGGTGGCGGCGGGAAGGCCCCGGGCGGCTGGCCCTGAGGAGGGCCATATGGGGGCTGCGCGGGAGGTGGTGGTGGGAAGGCACCAGAACCGGGAGGTGGACCTGGTGGCGCGGGAGGTGGCGGCGGGAAGGCCCCGGGCGGCGCGGGAGGTGGCGGAGCACCCCATGCTGGAGCACCTCCTCCAGGCTGGTTGTCACCGTTATTAGACTCGCCTGCAGTCCCCTCAGGGGACACGCCCCCACCTGGCGTTACATCGGTCATTAAACACCTCTCAGTCGCTGCTATTGCACATCTCAGCCATCGCCTGACTTTGGCTCCTCTACACTGGTTAGTACATCTATCGACTGCGGTCAAGCATTAACGGTATGTGCAGGTCTCGTTAGTTAACTGTAATGGCTCGCCTGACGCTCAGGAACTACCGCGCAGGTCCCCGAGGAGGCTTGCTCTCGTCTCCTCCCCGAGAAGGACGGACGCCTCGTAGTCTCGGTGAGCTACACGAATCGTCACAGGGCCGCTAGCGAATGCCTCGACCTGAACTGGATCAAGCTCGAACTTGATGTAATGAACGGAGGCTGTCGTCCCCTCCCTGGTCAGTGCAGCTTCATGGGTTGCCTCTGGCTTGCAACGAACGAGCAACGGTTCTTTCTGATCGTCGCTCTGACCAATCAGGATCTCGATTGCACGTTCTATCCCGACCAGCCGTGGCAGCCATTGTTTCAAGTCATCCGCTGAGGTCATCTCAAGGAAGAGAGTCCCAGACAGCTCACCTTGACCCGGGATCAGCGGATTGTAGGCGTCCAGCTCGCCTTGGATCTGAGCATCGGAGTGCATGCGTTCTGCCCTTGCCATCTCCTGTACTTGGAAGCGAACGGTCTCCCGGTTCTCAAATACAATTGAGATCAAGCGTCCGAGCTGCACTCTCCTGACACGCTTCAATGCGATCACGTCTCTTCGCATCTCGTCTCGAATACGGTCGTAGGCCCGGAGGTCGGCTATATCTTCCAATGCAAGCTTCGGCCATGAAACTGGCCTTGGAGCGTTCACGGCACTCTTCGACAACTCGACAGCGCTCACGTTGAGCGCTCTTCTGGGATCCCATAGGCCCTGGCCAGCAACTGCAGGGGATGCAGTGGCACGAGACCGGTCTCCTCTCGGATAGCTCCGTTCGCTAGATGGCAGTCACCGCACAGCTCGCCGCTTGACGCGTCCACAGACCGGCAGAGCTTTCCTGCCACCTTCTTTGCAAGAGCGTAATTCTCAGCTCTATATCCCCACGTGCCATCTATGCCGGAGCACCCTTGCAGCACGTTGACCTTCATCCCCGCAAGTGCCAGCAGGTCCCGCGACGGAGAACCCATGGTCTGGGCCCGCGTGTGACAAGACAGATGGTACGTCACCTTCTCGGGCACATGGCCATTGAACTCAGTATCAAGTGGCCTTCCCGAGTTCCGGTGCGCTCTCAATAGGTACTCCGCTGCATCGAAAGTGTGCTCCGCGACCATTGCCGCGTCGGCCGCAATCTGAGCCCCGCGAGCTGACTCGCCCTCAATTCCACCGAGGTAGCGCGGATAGTCCTTTCGGATCACGTACGCGCATGTCGGTTGCGGCACAACAACATCACGACCAGCACGAACCTCCGCAGCGAGAACGGTGACGTTACGTCTCGCGGAACGCCTGAACTCCGGGACGTTCCCGCCATGAAGCCACGGCGCACCACAGCATCGAGCTCCATCAGCAAGGACACACGAGACGTCGTTGCGTTCGTAAACCTTTACGAGGTCCATGCCTATCGCTGGCTCCATGTACTCCACGAAGCACGTCGGGAACACAGCAACTTCGCCACGCGGGGATCCAATCATCGCTCCGTTCCTCCTCGCGAACCAGGTGCTGAAACGCTGGCGAGCGTACGGCGGGAGCAGGCGCTCAGATGCAATGCCCACCGCCCGCTGCATTACACGCCGAGAGGCGGAGCCACGCTTCGACGTGAGCATGTTCACGAGTGGTGCGACAGAAGTCGATGCCTTCCCAAGAAGATCCGTGCGACCTAGAAACTGATCAGCTACGCGCTCTGTCACAGTTGCCTTGCCGCTAGAGCGACGTAGCGCATATGCCCTCGCTATCAAACGCGGAAAGTCGAGCTCCCACTCATGAGGCGGTATGTAGGGGCATTTCAGATAGCACAGCTTGCACTGGTAACACTCATCAATCACCCGGTCATGATCACTTGGCTGCATGCGAGAGACCGCGCCGTCCAACGAGTCGATGGTGTCGAACAGGGTCGGGAATGCGGGGCAAAGGTTGAAACACAGCCTACATCCGTGGCAGATCTCAAAGACGCGCTCCAGTTCCACGCGCAAATCTGCCTCGTCATAGTAGTGCTTGTGGCTCGGATCGTACGTCGTGGTCATGATATAGCTCCTCCTTAGGAGAACGTTACGCGATCATCATGAGGCCGTCGACCCCGCAGGCAAACGCCCTGCCCCGCAGCCAAGCGCCCCGGAGGCGGCGGGCCGCCGCTCCCGCCGCATCATCCACACAGGCCAGTGCGGAACTCAGGACACCGACGTAAGCCCCTGGGAGAAGCGCCCAGCATGGCTCTTCTCCGCCTTCGCAAGCGTCTCGAACCACTCGGCTATTTCATCAAATCCCTCGCCTCTCGCAGTCGCGGCAAAACCCGGGTACATCTCCGTGTACTCATACGTCTCGCCTTCAATTGCCGAGTGCAGATTCTCTTCGGTGCTCCCTACGCTGACCCCGGTCACCGGGTCGCCCACCTCCGCTAGAAAGTCAAAATGCCCGAAGGCGTGGCCAGTCTCGCCTTCTGCGACCGAGCGGAACAGAGCAGCAACGTCGGGGTATCCCTCCACGTCGGCCTTCTGCGCAAAGTACAGGTACCGCCGGTTCGCCTGGCTCTCACCCGCGAATGCTGCCTTAAGGTTGTCATGGGTCTTCGTGTCTTTTAGTGCAGGCACTGGTTCTTCCTCCTTGGTTAGTTAGTTAGTTGATTGGTTGGTTGGTACTTGACTGCGTGGTCGGTCACTTGGCTGCTTGGTCCGTTGGCGTTGGCTCAGGCTGAGTACACGCAGCGAGCTCAATCCGGCAGACATCGCAATACCCCCTGAAGACGACCTCAGCACTTCCCAGTAAGAAGCCGTGATCCGCGCCCGAAGGCACCTCCAGTTGGGAGTAGTCAGCATCGAGATCAGCCACCTTGCCACATCCACGACAGACCAGGTGGTGATGGGGACTCTCGACGTTCGGATCAAAACGCATCGTGCCTGTACCGAGATCGAGGGGTAGCACCTCTCCCATTTCCGCAAGGTCATTCAACGTCTGATACACGGTCTTGAGTGAGATCGTCTCCATCTCAGACCTCGCTGCAGTGTAGACCGCCTCCGCTGACGGGTGGCTGGTGTCTCCCTGGATGATCCTGAAGATACACTGGCGCTGCGGCGTCACCTTCCTGCCGTTCGCTCTAAAGACCTCCGCCAGTTCCTGGGGACTACGCACAATTGGACCTTATCACCACTAACTGTTATCTGACAAGTCATTACATTTGGCTATGTACGGACCAGCGACGTCCACCAGAACCTGCTCCGCACGCTGCACGTGCGTGTGCGCCTTGCTTTGAGTACCCATCGGGAGGCTAACCTCTTGCCGTTATGCCAACCACTAGTGAAAACGACGCGTCAGAACACCTTCCAAGGCGGGCGAGGCGCCAAGCCGGCGGCACCTCGAACCGCCTGTGGATAGCTGTACTTGCTACCTTCATACTGTTGATTGCTGCGTTGATCGTTATCGCTGTACGAGCGGCATCTACTCATCCGCACGTCCATGGGAAGGTAGCCCCAGTGCCCACGCTACCCACAACCACAGCGTCGAACAGCACGAACACCAGCGGCATTTGCCCCTTGACCGGATTGCCAGCGCCCAGAGGATCCATCCCTGCAAGACCTGCGCTCGCGATCAAGGTGGACAACTACTCCGCAGCTAGGCCGCAGACCGGGATCAACCATGCGGACATCGTCTTCGAGGAGCCGGTGGAGGGTGGCATCACGAGGTTTGTCGCCGTCTTCCAGTGCCATGGCGCGAAGCTGGTGGGTCCGATCCGCTCTGCCCGCTTGGTCGACGTCGACATCCTATCCCAGCTAAGCGATCCGATCCTTGCGAACATGGGCGGTATTCCCCCGGTTATTTCTGCTATCCAGAACGCGCCCATCATCGAGGAGAACATGCTGGGGCTCGGCCAGGTGATTCATCGGAACTACAACAGAGTGCCACCGTACAACACGTATGCGAGCACCTCAGCGCTCTGGGGACTCCATTCGGCCGACACGACCGCGCCTGCCCAGCTGTTCACATACTCCAATACCGTCCCAGCTGGGACTCCCGCAGCAAGCGTCCACGTTCCGTTCTCCTACGCCTCCGACGTCACCTGGAACTACGACCCCACAACCCACCAGTACCTGCGCTATTACAACGGCACGACACCGGCGATGCTGAGCGACGGCACTCAGATTTCAGCGGCCAACCTGGTCATACAGAGCGTCCGCGTCACCTACGGACCATGGGTCGAAAACTCCCTTGGCGGCCTCGAGGTCGTCTCGCACATGATCGGCTCCGGGCCGCTAATCGTCGTACGAAACGGAGTTGCAGTCTCTGGCACGTGGCAACGCCCTTCTCTTACCTCTCCAACCGTGCTCACCGCGGCCAACGGTTCGACCATCGCGCTCCAACCCGGCAACACCTGGGTCGAGATCGTCCCCAACACAGTGAGCGTTACGACCGCACCGTAAACAGCATACGAAGGCTTCCAGCTAAGCGTAACTTACTCTCACACCAGGACAAGTTCTCAGAGGGGACTTGCTCGCTTACCCTGGCAACCAAGTCATAGCCTCAGCAGGTCCATCCACCATCTCGGGTAGCTTCGATGGGCGCCAATTGGTCAGTTGCCGGCAGAAGAAGCCCAACACCCGGCGTCAAACCCTCCTCACGTGCTGAAGAAGCATCTGCACGGCATCGTCACGCACCACAAGCAAGCGCGTTGTACAGATCATTAGGATCGATGGGGTTCTCCCACCGGCACAACGAGTAGGAGGCTATTTCATGGCAGAGGTGATCGGCGCACAAATCGAGCAGCTGCAACAGCTTGAGGTCACTTTCAAGAACCAGGCCGGAAATGTCGAGTCGATGACCAAGGGGATCACATCCCAGCTCGGTTCAACCCAGTGGGAAGGTCCCGCTGCAGATCGGTTCCGAAGCGCTTGGTCGGGCGAGTTCGCACCCATGCTGAACAAGCTCGTAACCGCCCTAACCGAAGCCAGCCAGGAAATCGACCGTCGTCGCAATGCCCTGATCCAGGCTGGGAGTTGAACAAGTTGCGGCCCTGAGCCCTATCTTACGGAAGGCGAATGTGGCCGCAATCCGATCAACGCGAACCCAGTGGTAACACTCGTACGTGGGCTTCCAGGCGAAACAGCGCCTGGAAGCAGCGCCTGGAAATGGTGTTAATCTAGTGGCTAATCGGATCGAGGCCATCCTGCTCCTAGAACCACATGTCGCGCGGCGGTGCTGCAAACGAGCGCCCAACTACTATCATGCATTGCGTGGAACTGGGCGACGTACGCACCGCCAATATTTGTTGCGACCCTTCCCAGAGACGGCTGCCTGCTCCCCCGGGATCATTTCGCCTTGCTTTCGGTGTCTGCGGCATCGCTAAAGGGTCGGTGGCTTTATTGACTTTGGAAGCCACAGCGGAGCCCAGGAAAGGTCGGCGTTTCGTCCGTGATCAATATCATCTTCGACCCCGAATCGCCCGGCTCTCGCTCGCACAATCAAGATCAGCCTTATCTGCAAGCGCAAGAGCTTGCAGCAAGCTCTACATGCCAACCCGTGGAGGCGCCCATGCCTGGCGGGAATTAATGTGATCTCACGGATCTTGTTCCTCGCTCCCGCGATCGGCGGTTGATTCGATGGCTATCGACCCCAGCGACTCCCAGGACCTTGTCGATGAGATCCGCAAGGCGATCGCAGCGGATGCCGTAGGTCTTGCAGAGGTCGTGGATCTCCTTACACTCCTGCGAATGGAGCGCTTATCGCGCACATCAGATGTCCCACGAGAAGCAATCTGGCATCAGATCTTCACCCGGATAGACGAGGCTCCCCGCACAACGCACCCTGACGACGGCAACGCGATGCCCCGCTAAACCGACACGTGATTCTTATCTTTTGAAGCCTCCCGGCCCTAAAGGGCCGAGATTCCGTGTCGATGCCCTGTCTCCTTCCGATACTGCTGGTAGGCCATAGGGAGCGCCTGGTTCCCGGGGCATGTTGTTCATGCCGCCACCGATGTAGCTGTGGTGGCCTGGTCCGGTACCGGAATGCCGCCAGACACCTCTGTCGCACCACGACTGCGCCGGGTGTGACGGGCCGTGATGCGCGCCGCTGATCGTCGCGAACGGCGAGGTCGGCCTCGGTGCTTGGTACTGTTCGGCCTCGACAACCCTCCGGCTTCTTGGAGGTGAGGTGCGAACGCTCGCCACATGGACGCGGCTCCCTCTAAGTCGCACGTGTCTGTGCTGGCACTATTGCAGCACGCGTCCCTACCACCTACCAGCCCAGTCCGATGTTCGCTATCGCTGCCCTGAGTGGCCGAGTTTGCGCTCACAAACAAACAGATCAACGACCACAGCCTCGGTCCGCTTCGATCACGCGTAAGCGCATGCTGGCATCGGCGCCACCAGCATTCTCGCCTGTTCTGAGAAACAAAGACTATACCCGAGCAGCTTCCTGCGAACTTGAAGGAAAGAAGGATGCGAGATCCGCCAGCAGCTGCGCCTTTGACGTCTGGAATACGTCTACCAACTCATCGCCTCCTCCGCCCACAAGAGATCCGGTGGCTGGCAGCCGCCAGAGACCCAGTTCGCCAGCATCAGCCCATGAAACCACGCCCCCCTCGACGGTCGATCCGGCGCCAAAGTGCATAACGGTTGTCACAACGAATGCTTTACAGGCCGCCAAAGCCTCTACAAGCTGGCTCATGAGCGACTCGTCATCCCTGCCACGACACAGCTGTAACGCCTCGTCGCGAGCTCCAGAGTCCGCGAGGTCGCGTATCCGCATTAGAAGAGAACGTGGCAGCGAGAGGATGCCATCCCCTATCATCGGTCGGTCCGAGAGCTGAGTACGCAACTGCAGCCGACCGGGAATCTCCTCAGCTCGAAACGGAGTGAATCGAAAGACGCCATCGCAAACCACTGCTTGCTCGACCGCGGCCTCAGGCTGCGCCAGGATAAACCACGTATCATCTGCTTCCTCCGTGCGACACGAGATCTCAACGGACAGCGATGGCACACAGATCAAATACACGAGATCCCGCACAGCCTCGCGGGCTCTGGACTCTGGGGTCTGCGCCGTTGCGACAATCGGCTCACCATCTCCCGCGGGCGCGGAACTGACAATACGTCGTGCTACCAGGCTACGACGGGCAACTGCTGCAGCATCATCGCTTACGAGACTCAAGTCCCCCGCGGTCCTCGGAGGAGCGATTGCCAGATGCCTTGCAAGGACCACCAGCTCCTCGCTCGAGAAGTCAATCGAAAGCTCCACCATCCCTACCCTTTCATCCTCGTCCCAACAAGCTCTCTTTGCAGGTGCGTTCGTCACAATCTAGCACTGGGCGCGTTGAAATGATCAAGGGAGTAGTTAACTCCGCAGACGCCGGATAATCGGGTTGAACAATCGGAAGGACGCTACATTGCAGACACCGGTCGGGGATGCAACTGCCTTGGATCAAGCGGCAAGTACCTGTCGTCAACGGGGTAGCGAAATCTACTCCCTCGCAAGTTCTCTAGCCAACGAGACGACGTCGCCATCATGGGTCGGCCCCAGAGCTGACCGCTTCCGCAATGACATGGGAGCCATGAAACACAACCTTGATTCGATCGCAGCTGAACTCGAGACCCTCGCTTCGCAGTTCTTGGCATTGGCCCGTGAAGTAGAGGGGGAGATGAACCTGCTTCAAAAGATTGAACAAGACGTTCTTCAATTCATGGACTCCTTCGAACCACTTCTCGACATGCCACCGCCGCCATGGCAAGGCACCCCCTGGGGTCCGGGACATCTCCCTGGCCCGTTCGATCCCGCATGGAAAGCTGTAGCAAAGGCCTTCGGCCTGTGACGTCCACCGCTTTGCGCACACTCGCCTTCTTGCGAGGCTCTGAATAATGGCCTACTGGACCCCAACCAGCTGGGCTACCGCAGTGCTCAAGTACTTGGGCGCTCCGATCACCCAGAACAACATCGACAACATCACTCGCTGGATGCGTGCGGAAAAAGGAGCCGACTGGTTCAACCGGAACAATCCCTTGAACTCATCGGTCGGCACGGACTCCATCGACGGCACGGGTTCGTATCCGAACCTCGGTGTAGCTGCAAGGAACGTCGCGGGAATGATCAACCAGGGGAATATGAGTGGGATCAAGCAGGCACTCATGTCGAACGCACCGCTTCCCACCTTCTCTGCAGCGGTGGTCGAGTCTCCGTGGGCGAGTTCACATTACGGCGGAAACCCCTCCTACTTCACCGACGTTCCGCCCTTGCCTAACACCGAAGCGCCAGTGTCAGCAGGAACTACTGACCTCACCCCCCCCACCACGGTGGACAGCAACCCCACGACCTCAACCGGCACAGGATCGACCGGCACAGGATCGACCGGCACGGGAACCTCAGCGGGCACTTACACCGTTCAGGCAGGCAACACTCTCTGGGGTATTGCGAAGCAATACGGCATCCCAGTTGCCGCACTCATTGCGGCCAACCCGCAGATCACCAATCCAAACCTGATCTTTCCCGGAAACGTAATCAATATTCCCCAGCAGTCCTCATCTCCCAGAACCCCGCCACCAAGACCGAAACCGGTAACCAAACCCATTACAAGACCCGGATCACGAGGTTCCGGCGGGCGGATATTCGTCGACATAAATGCAAACCTTTCAATGGCTGGGCGGATGCAGGCGCACGCCAACCAACTCGGCGATATCCGCCTCAGCTTGCTCAGCGTCGCTTCACGGACTTCACCGCCACCACCACAGGTAAGTGGACTGCTCAATTCGCTCAACAGACTTCTAGACCAGCTGAATACGGTCACGACCAACCTGCACGCTCAGGCAAAAGGAGTCATTGACAACGCTCGCGGTCTCGCAGCCGAAGAGCGCCACGCAACAAGCAACTATACCAATTTGGGACACCAGATCACATGGCCTGATATGATATGGGACGTCCAGTACGCAGGCAGTGTGCCTGGCTTTCTTCGGCCCCTCTTCGAGTTTGTCGACGCGGAGCTGGCATCCCTGGTGTCACTGCCAAAGACCTCGTTCCCAAGCGTTCTGCCATTGCACACTGCACCCGTAGAGGTGCCAACGGCGCCAGTCGTTTCGTCAACGCCAGTGTCGGTCGGACCAGTCGGATCCGGTATCCTTGCCACCTCGATCGCGACCGCAGGTGTGACGGTGGCACAAGAGGAGGCGAACTTCGCCAAGTCACAGATCTATTGGAACGGTCCTTACGGACGGGTGCTGCTCAATTCATCACAATGGCTGGGGGGCCATGGGATTGATGTGCACTCCGACGCCGGAACGAACTATAAGGGGCATTATCAGTGCGTCACACTCGTGACGGACCTCTTCCGTGAGAGGGGTTGGATTCATGGCTCGTGGTTGGGCAACGGCAACACCCTCCTCAATTCTCTGCCGCCTGGAGTAACGAAACAGCTCAACGGCCACATCACCCATCTCGTCCCCGGAGATGCAGTAAGCATGCAGGTCGCACATGACGGTGTAACGGACCAATACGGGCACGCCGTTGTGGTTAACCAGATCATCAAGTGCTCCAACGGCTACATGGTGCAGTTCGTCAATCAGAATTCACCAACCGTCTACACCTACGGCACGCTGAGTCCTTCCGGAGTTCTGACCATGAACCCCTCAGGCTCCTGGTCCTACGACATTATTGGTGTGGCACACGCCACCGCCAACACGGGCTAAGTGCTGCGAGCCGCTTTTCAACGGCCATTCACAACCTCTACGGGATCACTCTTAGAGCCCCGGTAGAAGTGAACTGGGTGAGCCTGCAGATCGCCTTGCAATCCATGTTCCGCCGTAGCTGGTAGAAGTTGCACAGCACAGCAACGAGACGGGCCGCTCAACCGACCCCCGTGAGCCCTTGTTGGTTGTCTCTGCGTCATGCTTCGCTCGGGTTCAGCAGGGCGAATCATGGGTGCCCTGTCCCTTTCGCGCGTCCTTCTTCCCATCATCCCGGTCAGTGAATTTCCGACACGTCACACCCACTCTATCTTGAGAATGCCCCTGGAGGTGTGTCGTTGGCCGTGTAGCTGACCAGAACTCTTATCGAGCACCCAGCCCCGAAGGTGCTTCATGCCACAGCGACTCTTTGGGTCTACGTGGAGGCTATCCCCACCATCGGTGCGTTCAGATGCCTTCCACCCATTGATCCGTAAAACCTAGCGTCTCCGTAGTTGAACACGCCCCCGTCCGATGCAACTGTCCAGTACCCTTGGTCATCCGGGGTGGATGCGATGCTCACCATGGGTGCGTTCAAAGGCTTTCCACCCTGTGAGCCATAGAAGTGCGCGTCGCCAAACGCAAAGACCCCACCGTCTGCTGCGACGAGAAGGTATCCCTTTCCATCAGGGGTCGGCACCATGCCTATGACGGGCGAGTTCAGGTGCCTTCCACCCATCGAGCCGTAGAACTGAGCGGTACCAAAGGCGAACAGCCCACCGTCGGAGGCGACCAGCCAATAGCCGTTGCCACCTGGGGTTGGCGCCATGCCAACCACAGGCGCGTTCAGGTGCTTTCCGCCCATAGAGCCGTGGAACTTGGAGTCTCCGTAGCTGAAGATGCCCCCGTCTGCAGCCACGGTCCAGTACCCGCACCCGCGAGGACCAGACGCGATGCCGACCATCGGCGCGTTCAGGTGCTTGCCACCCATGGACCCGTGGAACGCTGCATTGCCGAAGCTGAAGATGCCCCCGTCCGATGCGACGGTCCAATAGCCTTTGCCGGAGGGAGTGGCCGCCATCGCCACCATCGGTGCGTTCAGGTGCTTGCCACCCATGGACCCGTGGAACGCTGCATTGCCGTAGCTGAAGATGCCGCCGTCTGATGCCACGGTCCAGTACCCCATAGACGGCACAGATGAGACCTGCAGAGCGCCTGTGGCCTCGATCAGGTTGCCCTTTGTCGTGGTTGATGTGCCCGAATAACAGGGTGGGGTTGAGTAATAGTAAGAACCCAGTGCAGCGCACGCTGATGCACTTTCACATGACACGGACTGAAGGGCGTTATAAGGGGATGGAACTTGTCCAGTACCCAGGGTCGTGTCCACGTTCGGGCTGGAGACGACTGACCAGGTGGAGCCGTTGTAGGTCTCAACGAGGGTGAGAGTCGGAGAAACGGATCCAACCAGGGTGTCGACGGAACCCACCGCTGCGCAGAATGTTGCGCTCGTGCAAGATACGCTGTCCAGGAAGTTCCCCCAGCCAGGATTGGGATTGGGATTGGGACTAGGCGTGATGGACCACGAGGAGCCATCATAGGTCTCAACGAGTGTACCCACACTATTGTAGCTGTTGACAGAGTAGGCACCAACGGCTTCACAAAACATCGCGCTGACGCACGACACTCCGGAATACAAATAATTACGTGATGTGGAGCCACTAGGGTTGGGATTGGGCATAACGCTCCACGTGAAGCCGTTGTAGGTTTCGATGAGACCTTTAGTTGAGTTAGGCAGGTCGTAACCGCCAGCAGCCATACAGAACATGCTGCTGGCACACGACACGCTTAGCAAGCGGACAATACCATTTCCTTCGTTGGGACTCGGTGTAATCGACCAGGAAGAGCCATTGTATGTCTCGACGAGGGTAGCACCAGCTTGGTTGCTGGCAGTCGTGTAATAGCCAACGGCTTCACAAAACTTTGCGCTGGAACACGACACGCCAGTCAGAATGTCTTGATCGGTTGCAGATGTGTTAGGGCTGGGCGTAATCGACCAAGACGAGCCGTTGTATGTCTCGACGAGGGTATGATATGGGGAAACAGCTCCAGTGCTCCAAATGCCGACAGCGACACAGAACGACGCGCTCGGACATGACACAGCGTTGAGCGAGCCATAGCCGTGCCCATTCGCTATTTTGGGACTGGGCATAACGCTCCACACGTGACCGTTGTAGGTCTCGATGAGCGCGCTATACGTATTCGAACTAGCTGTCACACTAGTTGGCCTCGGCCCAACTGTGACACAGAATGATGAGTTCACACAGGAGATGCCACGAAAATAAAATCCGCCAAAAGCCAAGCCAAACCGTTGTGCCTGCGGGCTTGCGACAATCGCCCACGTTCCCGCTGTACCTGAAGCAGCTGCGCTCGCCATTGGCATCCCCGCGAGTCCGGCCGACGCCAGAACAACGCAGAGGCAGGTGCCGACCATTGCCGCTGCGCGATAGATCGATCTTGGCGCGGAAGACTCCTTCGAATGAGGGTCCATCGCTAGCCCCACTGCTCAGCAAGGGTCTGGCTGATGCCCGAGGCGCTCATCTCGAATCCTGTTGCGAGGCAGCTGGCAGAAGAAGCACACGTCACGCCGTTGAGGGCGTTCATCGTAGAACTCGGGTTCGGGGTCGTCGGGATTGACCAAGAAGTTCCGTTCCGGGACTCCGCGAGGGTCTCTGTCGCGCCCGATGAGTCGACGTAGCCACCGACTGTCATACACGAACTCGACGACGAACACGAGACGCCATAGAGGAAGTTGTTCAGTGACGTAGAGGTGTTTGGACTTGTCTGGGTGACCCACGATGTGCCGTTCCAGTACTCGATGAGGGTCTGGTAGACACCTGAGGAGTCGATGTAGTCACCGACTGCTTCGCAGGAAGTCGATGACGCACATGAGACGCCGTAGAGGAAGTTGTCCTGTGACGTGGAGGTGTTTGGACTTGTCTGGATAACCCACGATGTGCCGTTCCAGTACTCGACGAGGGTCTGTGGGGCACCTGAGGAGTTGATGTAGAAGCCCGTTGCTACACACGAGCTCGACGAGACACACGAGATGCCGTTGAGGTAGTTAGCAGAAGTGCTTGGATTCTGGCTTGTCATGGTGGACCATGATGTGCCGTTCCAGATCTCCGCGAGGGTCTCAACCGGCTGCTGGGTCCCGCTCGTGGTGGGTGCTGCCTGGGAGTCACCGACCGCTATGCAAGAAGTGCTCGACACACAGTCGACCCCCATCAACTGATTGAGCGAGGATGGAGACGTGTCGGGATTCGGGCTGTTGACGATGGACCAGTTGCTACCGTTGTACTGCTCTATCAGGGTGTAGTCGGCGAAGCCGGTTGTGCTGAACTGGTTCGAAGGTACGTTGAAGTACGCACCTGCTGCAACACAGAAGCTAGAAGACACACACGATACTCCGTTGAGCGAGTTGTCGACTGGGGGGGTGCCATTACTCAGGCTTGTGTTATTCGGACTTGTGACTATTGACCACGTGAAGGTGCTCGAGTTCCAGGACTCAACGAGGGTCTGGAGGTAGCTGAAGTGGCCAACCACGTCGCAGCTCGTAGAGGTGGTACACGATATCGCTCTCAACTGGTCACTAAAGGATCCCTGAGACTCCGTCGTCCCATTTGCGCTTGTGGAAATAGCGAACCCGCTGTTGTTGCCGGACTCGACGATGGTCTGGTAGTCGTACCCTGGCTGAAACGATCCGTCCGCGTAGCACGAAGTCGAAGATGAACACGAGATGCCGTAGAGGTAGTTGTTCGCAGGCGCTGTGCTAGACGGCCCACCGCCCCCGTTCACGCCACCGCTCTCGTTCCCGCTGGAGATGACACTAGCGTTGTTGGCGCATGTACCGGATAGACACCAATAGTCCACCAGGGTCTGGTCAACGCCCAGACTCGTGTCGTAGTAGTAACCAGCTGCATAGCAGCCGTCACTTGAAGGACACGAGATGCCATACAGGTAGTTGTTTCCAGAGCCCACGTTCCCAGCTAGTGACCCACCGACAGCCCACTTGGTGGGAGATCCGGCCTCATATAGAAAAAGCACCTGGTCCACACCGGAGGAGTCCACGTAGTAACCGGCCGCGAAGCACTCGTTCGATGACACACAAGACACTCCATAGAGGTAGTTGTTGCCGTTGTTGGCATTACTCGAAGTCGCCACGGTCCAGCTGGTGCCATTCCAGTAGTCGATGAGTGTTTGGGCGAGGCCTGAGGAGTTGACGTAGTAACCCGCTGCGTAGCACTCGGTTGATGACACACAGGTTGCGCTGTTCAGGTAGTTGCTCTCCGACGTGGAGGTGTTCGGACTCGACTGGATCGACACCGTTGGGGGTGAGGTTGAGCCGTTGTACTGCTCGATGAGGGTCTGGTAGACCCCGGAAGAGTCCACGTAGTCACCTACTGCTGTACACGAAGTCGATGACGTACACGAGACGCCGTTCAGGTAGTTGCTCTCCGATGTGGAGGTGTTCGGACTCGACTGGATGATGGACCACGAAGTCCCGTTGTACTGCTCGATGAGGGTCTGGTAGACACCTGAAGAGTCCACGTAGTCACCTACTGCTATGCAGGAAGTCGATGACGTGCAAGAGACGCCGTTCAGGTAGTTGTTCTGGTTCGTACCGTTGTTCTGACTTGAGTCTTGGGCCCAGGTGGGTGGCCCTCCGGAGGTGCCGGGGGACTCGGTGGCTGCAAGGGTGGCTTTCACAGCGAAGTTGCCTGCTGAAAAACATGTAGAGCCTGAACAACTCGTGCTATAAAGAGCATTGTCTTGCGTTGCGCTAGAGTTCGCGCTCGTTACGCTGGACCAGCTCGGAGATGTTGCTGATGCACCCCCCCCAGAGTGAGAAGTGCGCTAGCTGCTATCGCAGCTGTCGCTATCGAACGTGGGAATGCCCTTTTTCGCATTGGTGAGCCTCTTTTCCACTTGTTTCATCATTCGCTTGCGAGCGAAATGCCCGGAGTCGTTCCAAGTTGTGCTTCCGGTGCCCAGGAACACAACCTGTGTAAACCCTCACCCGGATCACACTTACCACACCAATCTGGAGTCCGTCAATGATGTTTGCGCTATGAAGCGCATTGGTGTCGCAAACCATGCCTGGCTCAGCATGCGAGTTTGCCAACGCATCCCGAGGTCCACGATGGCCACGAGACCGCGAGTGGAAGTATCTCCTGGATGAGTCGTGTGATCACTTCAAGCGCCAGCGCGCGGTCTGTCCGAGCCAGCGCTTTCGCCGCAGGCGCTCAGCGAGCCACCTGAACGAGGCTTACCCCGGAACGTTGCGCAAGGTATCCGCGCCCTGGGGGAAACCGCACAGTAGAACGCCGGGGGAACCGCACGCCGAACAGGTCGCCATCGACATCCACATCCGGCATGATCACCAAGCCGTGCTTGGCCTTTCGCATCTCAGACAGCCACCCTGCGTACGCGCGGTGCGCTCTATGGGTCTGGCAGGCGGCACAGATAATCGTCGTCTGCTCCCGGGTCTTTCGGACCAGCTTCTCGAGATGGTCAGCGACGGGTCCTTCCAACAGCTCCTCTGCATCGTCGATGATCACCACTGTGGGAGCTACGCTTGAACCCTGCGACGAAGCCACCATGTCCAGCACCGCCGCGTAAACCTCGTCCTGGCCGCTTGCTATCGATGTCCAGGTATCCAGGGCAGTCAGCGGCGTCCTGCGCGGCGCAAGCAGCACCATCGGTCCTTCCCGGAAGGCTGCCCTCAGACCCCGGGCCAGCGTCGCAAGAGCGACTGATCGCCCGGATCCATCCGGGCCGCAGATGAGAAAGGTAGGGTTCTCATCTAGACGCACCGCCATGGGGCGGAGATCCGCGCCGTCGATAGCAAAGGGGATCCTGCGCATGGCAGAAACAGGCGCGGGGAGGACGTCCGCTGGTATATCATCGCCCAATACCTCCACCGAAGGTGCCCGCTGCCCGTCGGAAGCACTCAAGGCAGCGCCAAGCTTCTTGATGCATTCAACCTGGGCTCTGCCTGAGGCGTCGTCTCCGAGCACTGCCACATGGATCTCCGCCCCGCTGGAGAGGAAGCCTCTCCCTGGCGGGAGATCGGCATCGCCCACGTTCCGCAGGCCAAGCCACTGGTACTCATCAGCGTCCCCCATGCGCAAGATCACCCGGCCTGGTATCGAAGCAAGAAGCCGGTTCGGCACGCCGCCCCTGCGGTCCACGCTGATCACGAGGTGGACCCCGACAGACGATCCGTCTGCTGCGATCTGGGCCAGCCGATCGATCTGCGCTCCAGCATCAAGATCGCCGAACACATCCACAAAACCGCTGTAGCCGTCGAGCAGGAGGACCACCCACGGGCTACGCTGTCCCTCCGGTTGCCCGGAGCGGAGCTCCATGAACGAGCCCGCTGCTGCGCTCCCAAGTGCAACCTGGCGCTCGGCCACGATACGCTCCAACAGAGCGAGGATACGTTCAGCTCGCTCGATGTCGCTCGCCGTCGCGACTCCGCCGCACTGGGGCAGGGCCTCGATCGCCTGAAGCCCGCGAGTAGCGAAGTCCAGGCCGTACAGATTGAGATCCGAGGCGCTCCATCGCTCGGAGAGCCCGGCCGCAATTGTCCGCAAGAGCGTGGTCTTGCCCGAACCTCCCGTGCCAAACACCAACAAGTGGCCCAACTCGTCAAAGTCGAGCACCAACGGATCCTGGCTCTGACTCTCAGGCCTGTCCACAACCCCAGCTACCGTCGAGAGCCGCTCCCTTGGAATGGACTCGCTCGCAAGTGTCGCTAGCGAGTAGCTCGTAGCGAGCGGATCCAGCCACGGACGTCGTGGCAAGCTCGACCCGGATGCGCTCCAGGCCTCGCACACCGCAGCCACCAACCGTTGCAAATCGCTTTCACCGGAACGATCCGCCTCCGATTTCGGCCAGCTGATTGGCGAGGGTCCGAACGCAATGGGTCGCACGTTGACAACCGGCTCGCTCCCCGCCTCGCTACGGCGCCCTCCGACATAGGCGACCTGCACCGGGTGAATGTCGCTGCCCGAACGTATGAACGCACGGCCTACGAGGTCGTCTGGAATGCGAGCCGCATCTGGGACAGTCAGGATGTCTACCGACTCCTGGTCGTCGTGAAAGCGCAAGGAGATCCGCACCGGGACGTTCGTGCGTATCTTATCGTCGATAATGCCCGCTGGGCGCTGGGTAGCGAGCACCAGATGTACCCCGAGTGAGCGCCCACGAGCTGCGATGTCGACCACACCGTCAACAAATTCCGGGACGCTTGTCTTCAAGAACGCAAACTCATCAAAGACAAGCAACAACGAGGGTGGTGCATGTTCTGGATCACCCTGCTCGAAGTCGATGAGGTTCTTGTACCCCGCGGCAGCGAGGAGATGCTCCCGACGGCGAACCTCTGCCTCCAAGGACTCGAGCGCGCGCCTCGCAAGATGGCCGTCGAGGTCGGTAAAGTACCCCGTGACATGAGGCAGCTCGGTGCACTCCTTGAAAGCCGCTCCGCCCTTGTAGTCGATGAGTACGAACGTGAGGCGCTCCGGCGGATGGGAAGCTGCAAGCGCGGCAACGAACGTCTGCAAGAGCTCGCTCTTGCCAGCCCCAGTTGTTCCACCCACCAGCATGTGTGGTCCTTCTCGCTGGAGATCGAGCACTTGTGGGCCATCAGCGTTAACACCAATGATCCCGGGAAGACCAATGCGCGATCGGGCCCACCGGCTCGCGATACCCTCTGGGGTTGGGTCCTCTAGCGCGAGAAGTTCAAGCAGGTTGACCTGGCGCGGGAGCTCGCTGCCACGACCGCCCGCAGTCACATCACGGAGCGGCGCCAGTGCCAAGGCTACCTTCTCAACCAGGCGCACTGGCACCAAATCGGCGAGGATCCCGTTTATGGTCACCCCTTCACGCACCTGGACCAGTGACAGCTCCCCCGCATTTTCGGGCGTCGATGACAGGGTCACGAAATGCGTGCACTCCCCCGGCAGTGACCTGACCGCTTCAGACACGACCAGTGCGGTCACTCCAACCGCTGGGCCTGACTCGAGAACCCGGGAGAGCATCGGCCGGGAAAGCTCCATGTCTCCGGCTATTACGAGAAGGACGTGAGGCATATGCCTGGACTTTCCAGCGCCGAAGCCCCCTCCAGCCGGTTCCTGACGCGTCCGCACTACTTCGTCGACAAGACCCAATAGGTAGTGATGATCTTCAGCGCTCGTAGAGACAGTTGACGCCGATGGCAGGAGCACCGACGTGTGGGGCATCCATGCGAGGAACTGCCACGCTGCCTCTCGCTGTGCTGGCACCAGTGCGACTATTGCGAGATCACGCGGGCTGTGAAGGCATGCCGCTCCAAGAATCAGGCTCCGGGCAAGCGCGCTGCTGTCGTCATCTGGTCCCGAAATCCCGAGAACACCTTCGCCCAATGGCACGGTTACCGGCACCGACGGGTCGATCTTGTGATCGTCCTGGATCGCATCCAACGGGCCAGGTGGGCGGTCTGGGTCAGGTGGCTGCGCTCCATCGAATCTGAGCCTGGCAGGACGGTCCGCGAGACCGACCCGTAAGCGAAGAAAGTCATCATCCGTACCTCGACGCTCCCAGAGTGGCTGCTCGAGGCGTATCGCCCGCTGTGCGAGATCCGCTGGCCCGGGGGCCGCTGAGCGTTGAACCTGCAGGTCCCAAAGGTGAGCCTCATCTGCACTGGTACGAACTCGTTCAACCTGGCGGGCGAACCGGGTCATCGCCTTCTTGTGAGCTGACTTGCCACTCCGGCGGTCGCTCACCACCGAGATAACCGCCATGACGGGAGATAGGACAGCGAACATAAGGAACATAGCGTTGTGGGCCACCTCTGCTATCACCACGCCGAGCGCAAGAGGGATCAAAGCGGTAAGGATTGGCAGCCGCGCCTTGGTGGGTGGCTTCGGGGGGACTGGAAGCGATATGACCGGGGGATCCGATGGAGGCACTGCGCGCGGCGGACGATTGACCAGCAGCCTCCCGTCCTGGTAAGAGGGCGCGAGTAGTGCAGGGACCGGCGAAGGCCGCACCGTGAGCAACGACCCACCGAGGTTCGCCACAGCGCCAGGAGACAAGGCAGTTGGCTCTGTGCCGATCGGACGTCCTTCAACTGCTGTCCCATTCGTTGAGCCCATATCAGAGATCCATATCTGATCCCCCCTCAACTGGAGCGAGGCGTGAACTGACGAGATCGACGGGTCGGGCACTAGGATCGTCGCTTGATCTCCTCGACCGATCGTGACTGGACGGTCACTGAGATCGAGATCGTAGACAATGCCAGCGCAGGGTCCGCTCTCTACGAGTAGCTGCCACGATCCTCGCGTTGCGAGCGGGTGGCCCGCAACCTCTGGCGCAAGTGAGGCACGGGAGGCCGTAAGGATGTCACCATCTCGAAGTTCGAGATCCGCGAGCGGCGTATCAGCTTGAAGCTGCGCCCCGCTACGGCGTACGCAAAGCGGCCCGTTCACCTCAGAGCGGCCGATGACCCGGGTTAGCGAGTCCATCAACTGCCCAGCAGTCGCCCTGCGATCGTAGGCGACTGCCACAGGCACAGCCGTACTCGGACCATCGGTCTCAACCAAGATCGACACTTCGACATGGTCCGAGATGTTGGAAGTAGTCACGATACCACTCCGTCCCTGTGCGCCTGACGCTCGCTGTAGGCGGCCCTCAGCGCCCTCAGCGCCCTGTACGTTAGCGCCCGGACGGCGTCTTCATTCGAGTCGAGCACCACAGCGGTCTCCGCCACGGTCAGCTCCTGGAGAAAACGCAGTTCAATCACACTCCTCTGTCGTGTTGGCAGGGACGCCAAGACGCTGAGCGCCTCCGCAATCCGACCCCGGCTATACTGCGCCTCACCGTCTTGGCCGCTCTCGATCAAAGAGTCGGCCACCAGCAATCGCTCATCAAGAGGAATCAACTCGGGTCGCCTGCGGCGGCTTTCACCTACAACCAAGTTGTATGCGATCCTAAAGAGCCATGCTCGCTCAGGAAGGCCTCGATCCTCGTAGCGGCTGTAGGCCGCAAACGCACGACAGAACGTCTCCGCGGTGAGATCCTGGGCCGCCTGGGCTCCGACCCTACGACACAGGAACCCAAAGACGCCGTCAACGTTCTCGCGGTAGATCGCATCGAATGCGACATTGCCCACACGCTCAGCGCCCACGAGCCTCATCGCCAGTGCCTGAGTATGCCAGAGACCAACATCCAGGTATTACCGCCCGCTCCCATCCGACCTTTGCCAGATAGCGTAATACATCGCAATAGAGCGCTGGCAAGCGCTGCGGATCCTCGCAAGCAGTCGCAGACTCCGCACACGAAACAGAACAATCTGCTCGCTCCCGGGACCTGCATTGGTGTCTCACAAGAGCGAATTCAGTGCACACAGTGTGTGCTATCTGGAAGTATGTACTCCATGACAGACAACTCAGCTGGCCAGGGCGATCTCGTGATCCCAGGATACCGGGACTTCAGTCTGCTCGGTCGCGGAGCATCGAGCACCGTTTACCGCTGCCACGACGAGGAGCTGAACAGATGGGTCGCTGTGAAGGTGTTCCTTGCGGACGATCCAGAGGATCCTGCGCGAAAGCGCTTCCGCAGAGAGCGTGAGATAACAGCGAACCTCGGCAAGCATCCACACATCGTCCAGGTGCTCGGTACCGGCTTTTCTGCTGGTGGCCTTCCCTATGTGGTGATGGAGTTATTCGAGCAGGGCTCGATCGCGGACCGCATCCAAGCTGCTGGAGCGTTCTCGGTCACAGACACGATAGACATCGGTGCAAAGATCGCAGATGCTCTGTGCGCGGCACATAAAGCAGGAGTGCTTCATCGTGACATCAAGCCACAGAACATCCTGCTCTCAGAGTACGGACCAGCTCTCGCAGACTTCGGCATCGCTCGCTCGGCTACGAACCTCGAGTGGTCCCAGAGCCTCGAGCAGCTGACGCCGTGGCATGCAGCACCCGAGATTCTCTCAGGTGGTCCGCCAACACAAGAAGCTGACGTGTACGCTCTCGGCTCTACCCTTTATGCCATGCTCGCTGGGCGACCTGCGTTTGCCGGTGCACCTGGAGAGTCGCTGCTTCGCTACCAGGTGAGAGCAACCGAGGAGCCGCTGCCACCACTCGCCCGTAGCGATGTCTCGCCTGAGCTGTTCGCAGTACTCGCTACAGCTATGGCAAAGGACCCGAGAGATCGCTACCGGTCCTCTGCTGACCTGCGAGATGCACTTCGGAGCCTGACCAGCGTTGCTGCAACAGCGCAAGGCTCCCCACAGAGCCCATGGGCGCCGAAAGCATCTACGCCTACACGACAGACCAGTGACTTGTCGCCAACATGGTCCAAGGATGCGCCATTGTTTTCGGATACCCAACAACCTGCAGACCCACAAGCCCCTACCTTGCGAGATGCGCAAACTATCTTACGCAGCTCAGCAATGCGGGAACGAACCACACCATCGGCGAAAGAGCCTTCGAACAGCACAATCGAGCGCGCTGTCGCAGGCGCCTCGCTCGAAGACAATCGCTCAGGCCCGCAGCCAGAGCTCACACACCAGCTGCAACCGAACCCCGAAGCCCGCTCCCCTCATTCACCCATCACAGCATCTATCCCTCTCGATCTCCAAGCTGATGGCTCAAAGACGATCACAAGGACCCATAGTTACACCTCAGCAGAGGAAGAACTACAGCCACAAACACAGAAGAAGCACCTGCGCATCGGAATCCTTGTCGCTACAGCAGCGGTGCTCGTCGCAGCTATAGCAGTGGTAGTGGTAGCTGGTTCGAGCCAGCGTGCCCCGAAGGTGATCAAGGTGTCAACCCAGCAGACCATCCCTGTCGAGACCTCAGCAGCTCCTGTCTCGCTGCATGCGACGACCTCTCCTAACGGCAGTTCAGTTGAGCTGCAATGGACGACTGGGAGCGTTCCTCCAGACGGCTACGTAGTCTTGAAGGTGCCAGGCGGTAATGCGACACCATCGCTCGTGCATCCGGGACCGAGCGCATCCGCGACCCTGTTCAACGTCGGTGGGCTGGACCCAACCACCTCCTACTGCTTCATCGTGATCGCGCTTGTCGGCAGTCACGATGCCGAGGCGCCGTCGTGTGCCTGCATCCGCGGCGCCACCCTTTCGCCCCAGCACGTATTCCCGCATCTAAGCTGCTCTTGACGCTGGTCCAACGCCGCTCTACAACCCATCAGAGGCAGCAACAGGGACAGCGATTGACAACGAGTTATGATTACACACCCGCCATCGCGGCGTAGGCCGCAAAGTGCCTAGCGTTGAAGCACGGTTCGAATATCGATCGCACGAATGAAGCGACCCCGCCGCCCGAGCGCTGATGCCGCTACTAGCCCAACGCTGTCAGCATGCCGCCATGCCTCGAGCGCCGCGTCATCGTCAGGCTCCCACTGAGAGAATGTCGCTGCATTGACCATCCGGGCAATAGGCTCGAGATCCGCAACAGACTCTCTTCCAAGACACATTTCACCAACCGCCACCAACTCTGTGGCAGTTCGAGACTGGTCACGCGCAACTCCAAGCGACCTGATCTGATCGATCGACTCAAGCCATGCGCCAATCACGCGTCCTTTCGCTGAAGTTGCCCCACGTCGCAACCGGCGTCGCCGGCGGCGTAGGAGAGCCACCACTCCAGCTAGCAGGCCGAGCACGACCGCGACGAGAACGAGCACAGCACCAATCACGATCGCGACGAGAACCAGGCGGTTCAACTGTTTCGGGGCAACCACATGAGGGACCGGCCCCTGGACTATGTGCTGCGAACTCCCCCCGGGGACTGGGCTCGTTATAGCGCTCGAATGACCCTTCACCCTCTCGTCCGGTGGAGGCTTCACGTTCCCAGGGCGGCGCGTCGGATCAAACGCGACCCAACCCAAACCCGCGAAGTCAATCTCCGCCCCAGCGTAAGCATCCCGAGTAGTCACTTGCCACCGGTTCCCACCCAATCGCGTACCTGAATGGAATCCCACGTACACCCGTGCAGGGAGACCAAGCGACTCAGCCAAGAGCGCGAACGCAGATGCGAACTGCTCTGAGGTACCGCGTTTGGAGCCCGTATGGGTCCCGTACAAGAAGTGCTCCATCACCCGGATGTTGGTACCCGAAGGCGCCTTTGGGTCAAATGTGTACAGGCTCGTATTGTGCAACGCATTCTCTAGGTCCTGCGCCTGCTCGCATGGCGTCACAGCCCCTTGAGTGAGTCGTTGCGCCAACTTCTCGATCTGCGACGGCAATGTGATGGTCCGCCCAGGGAGCACGTTCTTGGTCGCACAGTTCGGCGTGTTTGCCGTGGTCGCTGACCGCAGGGTATACCTGGAGCCGGATGCGTGACCGGAGGCCGCGACCAGGACTCCTGTTCGAAGATCAGCTAGAGCTGAAAGACCCTGGATCTTGCTCGCACGCCCGTCGGTGGGTAGCCATGGGCCAGGTAGGGACTTGATCGAGAACTTCTGGACAAGATCCACCATTGGCACCTTGCTGGATCGATGAGCACTGCCGGGCGGGCCTGCTGGTACGACATCGCCAATGCGCTCGAAACGCGACGTGCTCGTCCAACCGAGGAGATCGCTATAGCTGGACAGATATGCCAGCCGGAACGACGGCGGATTCACGCTCGATGACGTGACGGTGAAGAGAACCTTTGGCTTGGCCTGCGCCCACTTGCTCAGCTCGTCCAACGGGTTGATCGCCTGTACCGGCTTGGTTGGCGGGATCCAGCCCGCCCGTGGATCATACGCATGGCCAGATGCGAGCACCGGCATGGACGGGCCAGCTAGCAGTGCGATCACGACCGCAACAATCGTGCAAAGGCATGCCTCCAGCAATCGACGAAGGGTGACCTTTCTATGATCTGAATGTGCTGCCTCAACAACCGGCGATGCGGTAGCGCCCGCGAGCACCAGAACGACAACAACGAAAATCATCACAGGTACCGACCGCTCTACGCCAGCGCCGATACCAAACGGCAGCGCTACCAGCAACGCGGCCACCGCCGGGATCGTTGCGACCATAGGGTAGCGGGTTCGCTGCACGATCTCCGTTCCGAGAGCCGCTGCGATCCACACCACTATGCACGGGAGCACGAGCATGTCCACCGGACCGGTAGCAGGCAGAGGCACAGAAAGTATCTGTGCCCAGGCGTCCACGATCCCGCGATATACGCCCGAAAACGTCGCGGGACTCGGAATGATCGAGAGCACCGTAGTGTGGAGCACCGCGACCGCCACGAACCAGTAGAACGCCACCACTGACACCGCTGCAGGCAGAGCAACGCCGCGACCTCGACGCTGGCCAATTGCGTATGCGATCCCGGCGGGGATAAGCGTCGACAGGATAACCGGGACACCAATTGCCGCCCAACCAAAGACTCGGATCCACTCTGATGCAGCGATACCGACGAGGATCGTGATTCCTGTGACGCTAAGTCCCGTGCCCAGTCGCCCCCTATTGCCTCGAGCTGATCGAGCGCCCGAGCTTTCAGTTGCTTGGTCGTTCACAGCGCAGCCGCCGCGTTCCACATCTCGGCAAATCCCGAACCAGTAGCGCTTCGAAGCACTGTGACGTTCGCTGGTGCATCGCAGCGGACCTGATCCGCGTTCGAGGAGATGATCCCGATGATCTCGGTGTCGAAACGCTTGCCAAGAGCTGCTATCGAATCGAGCTGGCTGCTCGCTGGCACTCCGGTGATCACCACCAGCACATCGCCGCGACGCTCACTCGCAAGTCCATGCACCAGCTCTTGAATCGACGCTTCAGGGCCAAGTTGCACTGCCGCCAGGCAGTCGAGTAGCTCTACCGCGTCTGGCGCCATTCCCCTTCCCGTCGCGCCTTGACCCCCTGGGGTCAGCAGCCGCACGGGGAAACGCCCATCCGTAGCGGCAACAGCGACGGATGCTGCAGCCTCGACAGCCTCTTCGAAAAGCTCAGGCGAGCCTTGGTAACTTTCTGCGGACGTGTCTAACACCAAGGTGACCAGCGGCAAGCTCGTGTCGACGTGTTCTCGGACCATAAGCGTGCCGAGCCTTGCGGACGACTTCCAGTGAACGTGACGGAGATCATCCCCGACTACGTACTCTCTAAGGGTGTGGAACGTCACGCTGCCCTGGGGTATCTTGTCTGCATCGGGACCGTCAAGGCTGCGGGTCCTGCCAACGGGAAGTCCACGAACGACGTGGGTCACCGGATGAACCCAGAAACGCTCGATCGAACCGACTCGCTGGGTCGTGCGCCATAGCCCGAACGGGTCCTGGCGAGTGACGACAAGCGGGCCCACGTCTATCACCGCTCGATGATCCGTTGGCAGCCGGTATGTCGTACGCGTAGCGGCACCTGGAGCAAGCCGGGGTATCTCCACCGAGATCGCGCCTGGACCAAACTGCTCAACGGCGATCGTCGGCGACACGGCAAGCTTTGAGGGATTACCGATGGAGAGCAGACCGAGTGCCAGCTTTCCCCTGGTCACCTTGTTCGGCTCGATGCTCCGCTCGATCCGCAGGCGAGGCCGGCGCAGCACCCAACCAAAGCCCGCGACGAACACAACCACTCCTGCTGTCACCACGATGTCTACTTCTCGGTAGTGAACAAACGATCCGAAGATGAACAGCACCACCAGGCCCGCAGCGACACCCAGACCGCGGAGCGTCAGCACGGCTTGCTCAGACCGTCTGTGGAATAGGACTTGGCACAGCGTCCAAGACCCGCCCGATCAGCGACTGAGGGGTCACACCACGCAGCTCGGCCTCAGGCTGGAGGATGAGACGATGGGAAAGCACGCTCTCGGCAAGTCCCTTCACATCCTCTGGCACCGCGTAGCTGCGACCGGACAGCGCAGCAAGCGCCCTCGCTGCTCGTAGCAACGCTATCGAACCGCGCGGACTTACCCCAAGGCGGATCTCTGGAAGCACCCTCGTCGCAGCCCCGATCGCGATGATGTAGTCGTGCAGTGCATCCGCGACGTGAACCCGCGACGTCTCTGTGATCATCTGCGAAACCCGATCAGTCGAGAGCACGGGAGGAAGGTCAGTGAGGACCTTGCCGTCCAAATGATTGACGAGAATGGCCCGTTCCGCGTCCGCGTCTGGATAACCGACACTCACCCGCATGAGGAAGCGATCCAGCTGGGCCTCGGGTAACCGGTAGGTTCCGTCCATCTCAATTGGATTCTGCGTAGCTACAACGATGAACGGTCGCGGAACCGGATGGGGCACGGAGTCGACCGTGACCTGGCGTTCCTCCATCACCTCGAGCAGTGCAGACTGGGTCTTCGGCGACGCGCGGTTGATCTCGTCCGCGACCACAATGTTCGCGAACACCCCCCCTGGGTGGAACTCAAAGGTACGCGATCCCTGGTTGAAGATGGTCACACCTGTCACATCAGATGGGAGCAGGTCCGGGGTGAACTGGATGCGCCGCCAGGAGCCATGGATCGATGCGGACAGAGCGCGGGCAAGCGACGTCTTTCCGAGACCCGGAACGTCCTCGATCAGCAGATGCCCTTCAGCAAAGAAACAAGTGAGCGCCAGCTTGATAACCTCAGGCTTGCCCTTGATAACCGTGGCAATATTCGCGGCCAAGCGGTTCGCATCGCCCGCAAGCGACCCCGGATCGCGAGCCTCTTTGCCTATCGCTGACGAGACAGGCTGCTGTTGCGATCTACTCATTTTTCCACTCCTCGTGGCCTTTTCATCAACGTTTGTGGATTCAAACTCGTGGATTCAAAATTGAACGGTATTGCTCGTTGCGCTCTTCCCGCCAGCAGACACGACAAGATATACCTTCACGCCAATCGCAGCGCAGCCGTCCTCGGGATGCCCAGTGGGCGGTGCCCAACTGGCAGATCCGCTGGCGTTCGTAGAGTACCAAGCTGAAAAGCCCCCAGACCCTGGATTGACCCAAAACTGACTGGGATCGTAACAGGTGAATGTGATGGACGAATTGGCTGGGAAGTGTGACACGACCACGTTGACCCAGTGGCATCCAGAACACCCCGGCATTGTTGAGCCATTGGAGTCGGTAGTGCTGTTGCCAACGCTGATAGTCACAGAGGGAGCAGGGGGGCATGCAGCCGTCGTCGCGCTAGCGCTCCCCGGAGCACTGGAATTGCCACCAGCATTCACAGCCACGACGGAGAGTGAGTGGCTCTGAGAACAGCTGAAGGTCTGTGTATATGAGTTGCCAACAACCGAACTCGCACCGCCTCCATCAACTGAGACGTTGTAGCTCGTGATCGAGCTTCCAGGATCGCTCGGAGTGGTCCATGTCCACGTGATCGAGTTGCCGTTTGCTGACGCAGCCACGACCGGAGTGCCCGGCGCTCCAAATGGTGTCGCTGGAGCAGCTGACGGCACCTGTGACGCGGGTGTGCACCCGAGCACATTGCAGGCTGCGACGCTCACTGTGTAGGCAGTGCCGTTCGTCAATCCTGACAGACTCGCGGAGTAGCTCGATTGTCCTGTTGCCGCGGCGATCGTTGTGGTTGCGATAGTCGCCGGGCTGATCGAGACCTTGAAGCTAGTGACGTCGCTCCCCCCTGAACATGTTGGATCGCTTGGATTGCACGTCCATCCTACGCTGAGCTGCCCTGATCCGTTTGGCGTAGCGGTCAATCCTGTGACCGCGCCCGGTGGCTCCTGAGCGGTAACCGGATTCGACGCGTTTGACGGAAGGCTCGTCTTGTTGAGGTTGTTATCGGAGACAACGCTGAACGTATAGGTCTGGCCGAGCTGTATGCTTCCATTTTGAGAACTCACCTTGACCTGAGTCGAGGAGCCGGAGACCTTCACGTTCGCTGCCCCAGTAGCTCCAGTTCCCGACGTCGCGGCACCAGTATCGGTTATCAGCACTTCATAGGCCGTGATCCGATGCCCCTGACCATTAGCCGGATTCCAGCTGACGCTGATCGTGCCGTCATTATTAGACGACGCCGTCACCTGCGTGGGTGCGCTCGGCACTGCACTTGACGGTGTCGCATTGACCGCAGTAGACGCAGCGCTCGTGCCGACCGAGTTGGATGCAGCGACTGTAAATGCATACTTCGTGCCGTTGGTAAGCCCCTTCACGGTAAACGGGCTCGACCGCACCACCTTGGTCCCACTCGACCCATTGCCCGAAACGACTTTCCATACGACTGGATAGCCGGTGATGGGGCTGCCACCGTTCGCAGAACCAGACCACGACAACGTGACGGCACGGTTACCAGCGAACGCAGTAACACTGGTCGGGGCAGTCGGGGCCTTTGGCGGCACGATCACGGTTGATGTCGGCGCTGGGGCAACACGCGTTGGAGCTGGGTTCGTGGGGTTCGCTGGAGTCGGAGCTGGCGGCGGGGGGGGTGGAGGTGGCAGTGTGATCCGCGGCGGGACGACGTTGGATATTGCAGCCGGATTGCCCTTATTGATCTCGTGGACGGCGCCTGTCGGGTTAACGACGATTGCGTTGTTCCCGTCTGGCTGGTTCACCCATAGGTAGCCACCCTGCAGCGAGATGTGGATCGGGCCGTGTTTCCAGGGGAGGCCGATGGGAGCTGACGCCACGTTCCCCTGGTCATCGAGGACTACGAGCTTGTGTCTGGTGAGATCGGGGACATAAACCCTCCCGTTGTAGACCTGCGGAGTGCCAAGGAGATCCTGGGGCCCGATTCCTGGAGGCTGGATCGGCGAGCTGACAGACGATACGGTCGCATTCCCCGACAGGTGAACGAGCACGACCTGGCCACTTCCCGACTCCGCTACCGGAACAGTGCTGCCGGTCACAATCTTCGGGATTAGAACAGACTGAGCGGACTGCCTGGAAAGAGATGGGATGTGCGCAAGCGAACCGCGCGCGCCACCAGGTGCTGTGATGAACGTCCCGTTGTGGAGATCCAAAACAGCTGGCGAGTTGTCCACAAGCGAGATCGCAAGCTGCGCAGCGGCGGTCTTACGCGGCACTACCCGGCCGCCCTTGCCAGTTCGAAGATGGCCCGAAGATACGGTTGCTGAGACCAATGACCCAGTCGCGGCGTCCACCACCCATAGTCGGCCCGTGGAACTCACGACGCCAGCAGTGAGAGTGCCATGGATATCGGTCCTCCCCAATACCCTCGTAGAGACAGGGTCAAGAGCCTCGATGGTACCCTCCTTGCGGTGGATGATGAACACCGCGTTGGAGGCGTCTTCGACGTCGACGTTCCTTGATCGAGCGTTGCCCGCAACCCGGCGGTTGTCTTCAATCTTGAAAGCGCTCAGATTCAAGCTGCCAACGGTCCCTGCCGTCCGATCCCACAATACAGCGTTTTCCCCGGCCTGGAGGACCTCGAGGCGATGTCCCTTGGCCCCTTTGACAAGGAGCTCGAGATCAACCTTGCTAGTGGAGCCATTCGCCAGGAGAATTGCGCCGTTGCTGCTATTGCTCAACCAGCCATGTCCATCGAGGAGATTCAAAAGACTAGCGTGCTGGGCGGTCCCGAGAGCAGCAGCGAGCGTCGCTGCAAGCATGGCAACCACTACACCGAGCGCTATGAACGCATGTGAACCGCGCCTATCGGTCCGCCTTGCCAGGACTTCGGCAAGCGTGTTCCGCAACTGCACAAGTCTCCTCATCGAGTCGCGCTCACCATCGACACTCCCCATCGAGCCCCATCTCACGGACACCACCGCCACCCCTGAAGTACATGAATATGGCCCTATTTGCCGAAGTACTTTGCGGTGACGCGGGTAATGTTAGATGGCCTCGCATGTGTTAGTCAATTCCGGGTCTTGAACCCAGGCCGAGCATACGCAGCCCACTTCAGTCCACGAGTCCGCCTCTCCCCCCTCCGACCGAGGATGTCATCCCCGCTCGAGCGCCTGCATGCGCTTGGTGGCAGCAAGGAGATCTGAGTTCGCTGTACTCAGCAGACCAAGTGCATGGGTAAAGGCCATCTTCCGAGCAGGCACGCCTGCATCGTGGTAACAGTCGACAGCGACCGAGTAGTAATCGCTGTAAGCCTTGCTCAGATCAAGCGTTGCCGCATGATCCGGCGTCGGAAGCTCGGTGTTCGCTGCTTCAGCGTCGTTGCTCAGCACCAGGCAGGCCGTCTTCACCGCAGTTGGATCATTCCCGCCCGCGAGCTTCATGATACGTGCTGCATCCTGGAGGAGGACATTGCTCGAACGTGCCACGCCGGTCGCTCGAGTCCAAGCCCGCATCCTGTGGGATGGACTGCCGGTCATATCCGCCCCAGCAGCGCACCCGCTCAGAGCCAGTGCGACCAAGCCTACGACGAGGAGCTTCGCGATCGATGCGCGAGCCGGGCTCAATCCACCCTCACCAGGCAGTACTCGCGCCTTCCTTTTCTCAGGACCAGATAGCGATCCTGGAGCAAATCCGAGAGCGTGACGATCCGATCGGGGTCCTTTTCACGCTGGTTGTTGAGGTATGCGCCACCCTGGAGAACTGTCCTGCGACCCTCGGAACGAGACCGAGCGAGTCCGGCAAGTACAAGCGCATCCACGAGGCCAAGCTCGCCCGCGAGAACCCGGTCACGATCGATCCTTGCCGATGGCGCGTCCGCAAAGACCTCCAGCAGAGTTGCCTCGTCCAGTTCCGCAAGTCCGCCCGAGAACAGTGCTGAGGATGCCCGCTCGGCCCCCTCGGCCTCAGCGCTCCCGTGCACCATCGCGCACACGCTGCGAGCAAGGACCCCCTGGGCCTCCCTTCGTTCCGGCCTCTGCTTAGTCGCAGCCTCCAACTCTTCGATCTCCTGATGAGACAGCCATGTGAAGTAACGCAAGTACGCCCCGACAACGGAGTCCTCACTACGAAGAAAGAACTGGTACAGCTGGTAGGGGCTCGTGCGGCTCTTGTCCAGCCAAACCGTACCTTGCTCTGTCTTTCCAAACTTGGTGCCGTCCGACTTGAGCACTAACGGGGTGGTCATTCCCCAGACCTGCTCGCCACGCTGCCTGCGGATCAGCTCGATACCCATCGTGATATTGCCCCACTGGTCGCTCGCTCCAATCTGAAGCCGGCAACCAAAGGCATCGAACAGGTGCAGGAAATCGTAGGCCTGGAGAAGCATGTAGCTGAATTCGGTAAATGAGATGCCGCGCTCTGGCCGTTCCAGCCGCTGGCGCACGGACTCCTTCGCTACCATCTGGTTCACGCTGAAATGTTTGCCAACCTCTCGCAGGAGATCAATAGCGCCAAGCGAGCCGAGCCAGGAGGCGTTGTCCACAAGGAGCCCCCGGCTGCCTCTGTCGCTCTCAGAATCGATGTCCAGCAAAGCTGCAAGCTGGCGGCTGACCGCAGCGACATTCGATGCAGCTTCTTCTCTCGTGACCAGAGCCCGTTCCTCTGCCTTCCCACCTGGATCGCCTATCAGCCCGGTAGCTCCGCCGACGAGGACGACCGGGCGGTGGCCTGCCTCCCGCAAGCGGCGGATCATACATACCTGCAGCAGATGCCCAACATGTAGGCTCGCAGCGGTTGGATCGAAGCCGACATATACGCAGATCTCTTCCTCATCAAGCGCACGGGCCAGGCTCGGGTCACTGATCTGATGAACCAGCCCGCGGAATTCCAAGTCCTCAAAGAGCGAAGTCACCTGCTAAGACTGCCACGGTTCCATTCACAGAGCACGGCGACTCGCGAACATCGCGCCGAACTAGAGCAGTTCGCCAACGCGCTTCGCGATCTCATCGTGGACTTCCACCTCCTGCTCGCGAGAAACTCGCACAATCACAACCGCTAGGCCGCGCCGCTCGTGAGCTGCAACTAGCTCATGGACAAGCTCGGCTGCACTCGACACCTCAATCACTGCTGCGCAAAAGGCTCTCGCGACATCGCCGACGTCGACGGCCGCCGGGGTAGCGAAGAACCTCTCGAAATCGTCATGTTCCAGCACCTTCGCCTGGGGTAGGAAAGAGAAAATCCCACCACCCGCATTGTCCACGATCACGAGCGTGGCCGCTATTCTCTCTGTGTCGACGCTCGCAAGCGCTGAGCAGTCATGAAGAAAAGCCAGGTCCCCGAGGAGCGCAACCACCGGGCGGTTCCCGCTGGATGACGCGCTCACACCAAGAGCGGTAGAGACCACGCCGTCTATGCCGTTGACTCCCCTGTTCGACAAGATTCTCGGTGGATCAGCGACCGGAGGCCCGAACCACTCGACGTTGCGGATCGCCATGGACGATGACACAACGAGGTCGCACCCACCATCCATGGCTCGCACAAGGCGGCGAGCCACCGCGGGACCGCAAAGCTCGCCGCGTTCCACCAGGACCTGGTCCATCACGTCCTGAGCCACATCGTCCGCGTCCTTCCAGCCCGCCAGCCAGCTGTTTCCACCTGCTGTGCTCAGGCTGGAGTCACTCCCGCAGGCACCCGCACCCATGCCCCTGCGAGTAGCTTCCCCGGCGACCGCTCTGCAAAAAGATCCAGGGTCGGCCCTTACGGCCCGGGTCGCAACCCTAGCTGGGTCAGCCCATCGCCACCACGGATCCACCAGGTACTGCTCCACCTGCCTGGATGCGAGATCGGCTATCCAGTCGTTCACGACCCTCGACGCCCAAGGTGCTCCAATACACACGATCACCTCCGGCTCATGCGAGTCGGCAAAGACCCTCACACGCAACAGAGCATCTGCAGCCGCGATCACGTTACGCGACGCAGTACGTGCACCTGACCGGGGATCCGCGAGCAGTGGCCATCCAAGAGCGTCGGCCATTGCAACGAGGTCGCCTGGGTCGCCAGCCCCAGAGCCAGCGATGATCACCCCCCGCCTACCTGCAATTTCAGGGCGCAGTCCTGAGGGGGCTCGCTGCGAAGCAGGATTCGGAGCCAGCAGTTGTTCGATCACGTCAGCGCTAGGCGGCGTCGGGGAAGATGATGCAGCATGCCACGGCGCTCCCCCGCTGCGCCCCGAAGGTATGCTTGAGGGTTCGGACACGAGTGGGTCGCGAAACGCTAGGTTCAGATGGACCGGACCGGGTCCAAACGGGCCCACTGTCGCTTCCATGGCTGAGCGTGCTGCAAGCGACCTCCAGGCGCGGCTCACGCCCACGTCTGCGACACCCGGCTCAGCGCTCCAGCGCACGGCCGCGCCGAAGAGCCCGGTCTGCTCGATCGTCTGGGGGGCGCCGACACCATGCAGTTCGGGCGGCCGGTCCGCGGTGCACACGATCAGGGGAACCCCTGAGTGGTGGGCTTCGAGCACGCTCGGGTGGAGCTCCGCAGCTGCGGTCCCGCTGGTGGTCAAGACGACTACTGGTCGAGCGCTCTCGAGGCCAATGCCAAGTGCAAAGAAGCCAGCTGAGCGCTCGTCAAGGCGCACGTGGGTAGTGATCGCGTCGTGATGTGCTAGTGCAAGCACGAGAGGCGTCGATCGAGAACCGGGCGAGATCACTGCATCGCGGACACCAGCCCTTGCCCATTCATCCACAACGGCTGCTGCAAACGCTGCCTGTACACTCGTCTGTCGTGTCATCTCTCGTCGTATCTCAACACGGAATCGGCTGCCAAGCTGACCCCGGTGGAAGGTTGCATGCCACGACCCTAGGGCACGGATCCCGGCTGGTGCTCGTCCATGGCTTCACCCAGACCGGCCGATCCTGGGACCAGGTTGCGAGTAAGCTCAGCTCACAGCATGAGATCGTCCTCGTCGACCTGCCAGGCCACGGCGGCTCCTCCGCGGTACGAGCCGATCTCGTCACCGGCGCGGCTCTGATAGCACAAGCGGGCGGGAAGGCCGCGTATGCAGGGTACTCGCTCGGAGGGCGCCACTGCCTGCACCTTGCACTTTTGTACCCGGACCTCGTCGAACGCCTCGTCTTGATATCCGCGTCGCCGGGAATCGCCGAAAACGCCGAACGAGCGGCACGCAGGGCAACCGATGACGCTCTGGCCGCCAGCCTCGATGTCGGCGATTTGCAGGAAGGCGCTCGATGCCAGCGAGAAACCAGCAACGTGGAGCACGGTAGATGCCCGAAGCTCGAAGCTTTCCTTCGCACCTGGCTCGATCAGCCATTGTTCTCCAAGCTCGACCACACAACCTCCGGCTTCGAAACCCGCCTCGCGGAGAATTCATGTGCCGGCCTAGCGTCAAGCCTCAGGCTCGCGGGAGCCGGCGTCCAGGAGTCACTCTGGAAGCGCCTCGGGGAGCTGGACATGCCGGTACTGGCCATTGCTGGCAGCGAGGATCGCAAGTACGCCAGCATAGCGAGGCGCATGGTTCGCGAGATCGGTACCAACGCTCAGGTCGCGATCGTCGAACGAGCAGGCCACGCAGCCCATCTCGAGAGGCCCGATGCCCTCGCCTCGATCTTGGATTCGTTCATGAACAACCGGTGAGCGCTTGTCCGCCTGGCCTCTTAACTTGGGATTACGGCTCCGACCAGTCTTCAGGCCGCCCTCTTGAACGCAGGATAGCGGGTTCGCAGTGGCCTTCTGGTCCCTTTCGGTCGTCCGGGATCGGGTGTGATGGTTGCTTGGTGGGAGGGCCGGCGTGCCAAGTGCTGCACGCAGTTGCCGAAACCCCCGCCCGGCCCGGTGACCAGCGGCGGCTCCGAACTCTCCGATCTGCGCTCAGCCGCGGCGGTCGAGTGCCACTCACCCTGCCGCACGACAATCGGAAATCTGCCCAGCGCCGACTGACGCCAATGTGTCCAGGACACCGGACATGGTGATCAAGTTCATGTGATGCCAGAGGCGTCCTTGGCCGAATAGTGCAGCACGGGATTCGTCCCGGATAGGTGATCTCCGCATCAGTGAGCTTCTCACAAAGAGCTGTCACGATTATCCATCTGATCGGACTAATCACAGCATGTCGGGGTTGATGACCTGGCAGTGTCGCAACATCTCGCGGCCGAGGTGCCCATTGTCCGGTCGGATGGATAACCGAAAGAGCTGCAATCGCCTGAGTGCGCCGAGGTGCGGAGAGTGGGTCGATGCAGATGTGGAGCGCACTACCGGTCATCTCAACCACGCGTGTTCCCCAAAGAAGCGCGCACGCTTCGCACCGCAGTTGTCACGGGCGCGGCTCGGTCGCCAATCAGTCCATTGTGCTGCTGGTGCTGGGTCAGTTGAGTTGATTCCCATACATTTCGTTGATCGCATCTGAAATCGAAAGCCCTGGGCCTTCTGGAGATTTAACCCTGTTCAGGGCCGAATGTCAGCGGCGAGCCAGGCTGCTATGTCAGGTGTCCTGGAGTCACAGAACGTGCGACCTATCGGCGAGGCAGAATCAAGTTCAGAAGGCCGAATCCCGGCTACGTTGTGGTGCCCCATGACGCCTTCACAGGAAGCGGAGCAGAGGTGCGGATCACCGAATCGGTGCGCCGAGCCTTTTCCGCACGGCCGCGGACCCGACCGCCTACAGATTGTCTAGTCCTGCGTGGTCGAAGCGGCAGATGAACCATTGTTCAGCGAGGCCGGTAGACGGCAGACCGATGCTGGATGTCGAGGACGATCACAACGCGCTTGTCCTCGTTGATCTCGTACAGGATGCGCCACTCACGTCCAAGCCGGGCGCTGTAGATGCCGGTCAGCGTGTCATGAAGTGCTTTGCCCACCCTGCGCGGGTTGTCGAGGAGTGGCCCGGTGACGAACTCAGACGCCGCTACCGCAACGTCAGGGGGCAACCGATTGGCCAACGCACGACGAGCCGGTGGCGCGGTTCCCAGCTCGTAGCGTTGGCTCACGAAGCCTGGCGTCCTCGCACCAGGCTTCGTACAGCGTCCGCCCCGTAGACGATGTCGCCGTCGGCGGCCGCCTGACGGGCTTCGGCCAAGGATCGCAGCGCCTCGGGGTCGGCCACCACATCGGCGGTCTCGCGCAGCGCCAGGAACGTCTCGATGGCCAGTACCACGGTCTGATGGACGCTGCGGCGGTCCTCCTCAGCAGCGGCACGCAGCTCGGCGTCGAGGTCCGGGTCGAGACGCAGGGTCATAGCCATACCGTTATGATACCATTTGATACTTATATGGTACAGGCGCAGCGTTGCCGCCAACCGTTCCCGCTACTTTGGGGCTGGGGTCACGTTCCGTGGCACTGGGCTGACACCGCATCATTAGTTTGCAAGCTTGGTAGCCGCCAAAGCGTATCAATCTCGTCGCGAGGACTCGTGTCATACGTACGGCCACCACCAACGGGAGCACCAAACCGGGGGTTCCCTTCGAAAGGGCGCCACGGAGACATACAGCGTCAAGGCGGTCCGAGCCGCCGCTATCGCTCCGGTTCTCCCGAGCGGACTACCCGCTTTCCCGTGACCCCGTGCTTTCCTCCGTGGGGATTGGCGCTCAGGAACCGAGAAGGAAGACCCCTGTCATTGCGGCTGTGCATTCGCCGCATGAAAGGCATGGCGCTGCGACTTGATCCAACCTTCTAACTCTGGTCCGCCAGTGACGAGGCGAACTTCAAGAACACACGTGATTCGTTGAAACATCGTGTTCACGTCGAAACCGACATCCACCTGTGGCTTTATCGCGAGATGGCGTAGTTCCCAGGATCGGGCAGACACACTCTCGGCTTGAATCAACAACCACCCCGGATTCATGGCGGGGAACACGAGTACGGCCAGGACGCCGGTCTGCCCCGGATTCAAAATGCCATCCAAGTCGCGTTGCGTGAGAACAATCCTTGATTTATCCGTCGTTTTGACTTCCACGGAAATGGTATGGCTCTCACCGTCTATCCTCGGAGACGTAGCAGTGAAGTCCGGGACGCCGATTGCATTCTCGATGACGTGGAAGCCCGCTGCTTCAAAACTGCATGCGAGCACTTGCTGCATCACTCGCCCAAATTCTTGTGGACTCAACATCTTGTAGAGCGAATCCAACTGGTAGATCGTTCGGTTGATCCGACTCCGATCCTCCTGTGGCTCATCCATCTTCGGCAACGACCGCACACCCAGCCGACGGGGACCACGACAGACATTTGCGGTCGAGTGACTCCTCCGCCGTTGCGCTGCCGATTAGTTCATCGAGCTCCGAATCCTGCGTGCCGACAAGGACTTGGAGCTGTGGCGCTAGCCGAGAAAGGATTCCTACGAGTGCCTGCTTGTGCTCGGTATCAAGATTCTGACTGGGATCATCGAGTATCACAAAGCCAATGTTGTGCTGGAGTTGCGTTGCAAGAGCCAGGTATACGCTCAGCGCAACGCAGTTCATTTGGGCCGTGGACAAGCGTGAACTCGCAAGCGTCTGACGATTGTCGGTGGATGCGTGCGTGCGGATGAAGTAGTTATTTCGCTCGATTCCTGAAAGGCGCTGGCTTTCTACAGAGATTTCGATGTCATCGAAATAAGGGTGGTTGCATAGCTCCTTGTACAGCCTTGCGATATCCACCTGCGCGTTCTCTACGGCATCCCCTGCTCTCGTGCTTGCTTCTGCGGTGACGATATCAGCAATCGTTCTGATGCCATTTTCCAATCTGCTCAGTGACTCGATCTGTTGCTCTGCAACCGAGGAGTCCTCGTCGCCCTTTCCGAGACGTGATGAAGCCTCCTGATAGTTGGCGTCAAGTTCAAGAAATCGCGCAATCTCCCGGAGCCGTCCCATCAGCGATTGGATTGCTTCGATCTCCTCTTCTCGCTTGCTCCGCTCCGTATCCACAGTGGAAGCCTGCTGAAAGAGCTTTTCCTTTTGCCTGTCAAGCGCATCGATCAGGTGGTCGTCGGCTACGTTAGTCGTCAACAACGCACGGGCTTCCGTGCGAGCGTTCGTCATTTCCTCGCCGTATTGCTGGCGTTCCTTGAGCAAACGGCCTCGCTTCGTGATCGCAGCATCCAGGTCACCGATCCGTCGCTGTTGCTCCATCTCTGACTTATGAGCGGCTGCTATCTCCGTACGAAGGTCGCCACTGAGATGCCCTTCTAGCCGAGCGATCAACGCATCCCTTTCGATCTCCTGTCCACAGGCCGGGCAGTTGCTCTCACCAACTGATGCTTGAAGGTACGTCAAGGTGTCTTGAACGATCCGCTCAGAGATGCCGAGCTTTTCCTGAGCTTCCCGGAACTGCTGGACCGCCGCTTCGGCAGTCGCCTTCTGCTCGTCAAGCGTGTCGAGGTTACCGAACCCTTGCTGTAGCTCCGCCACGCTCTTGTCAACGCCATCGAGAAGCGCAGCGACTCTGCGGAGCGTCGTGCGTGCTCCGTCCACGGCGGCAGTCTGCTTTGACGTGTTGGCTGCGATGGCAGCATTCGTCGCCGTCTGTCGGATGACTTTGATTGCCTCAGTGACTCGACGGTTGAAGCTATCGACCCCATCGGCATCGTCGGGTTCGGACTGATCTTTGATCGGGGCGACGATCGACGCCGCAAGCGTTTCGAGACAGTCGATCACCTGACGTGCGAGTTGTGCAACGGCGGAAAACGTGAGGTCTGCTTCTGACAGCCCCTTCTTCTTGGCGTCATCCAAGGCACGTTGCCGATGTGCTTCGACCTGTTCGACGGCACCAGTCAATCGATCGACAGCGGTTCTCTTGCTCTTCTCCAGCTTGTCGAGAGCGTCACGAACGGGCTTCGCGGAACCGGACAGCGCCTTGAGCATGTCTCGCAGCTTCTCGACCCCGAAAAGTCGGTCCAGCGCCTCGTTGCAAACCCGCGGATCTTCAGTCAGGAGTCCACGGATGCTTTCTTGATGCAGATACACCGCACGGGCACGGTAAAAGTCGTCAAAGGTCAACCCGAGCAAACGAAACAGGGCAGCGTTGGCTTCGGTCCCGACGTACTCTTCGCCGTTCGGGAGCTGTACGGTGGCCCCCGCAGCTCGCTTTCCCGCCTTCTTGGATCGCGTGATTGATGCAATGCCGTCGTCGCTCTCGAGGTCAATCCTGACAGTGGCCGACTGCGCTCTGTGGCGGATGTTGACAAGCTCGTCATTGGTTGTGTTCTCTTTGGGTTGGTATTGCAACTCACCAAAGAGTGCCCATTCAATCGCACCCAGGATGGAAGTCTTGCCCGATCCATTTGGTGCGGAGAGCACGGTTGTTTGCCGGTAGAAGTCGATCTCAATCGGGTCACAGATACCCCGGAATCCTTCTGCTTTCAGCCTGACGTGTCGGAGCTTCTGTGCGCTCATCGTGTCGTCGTTCTCTTGCGAGCAGCGGCCTTCTTTGCAGGTACCTTTTTCTTCGGGGCAGCGCTTTTCGTAACCGACCGGACCTATCTCAGGTCTTTCTCCACAGCGAGCCTCGATTGCCGCACTCGTTCCACAATTACGCCCTTGACAGCACTCGGGCCGCCATCGTCGAACGCCGCCCGGATGTCGGCCCAGAGGATGCGAGTGTCCCCGTCCGGCAATGCCTTGCTGATCTTGGCGTCAACGTCATCGAAGATCGAGCCAGCGGACAGCTCAGACATCGGAAGAGCACCCAGCTCGGTGATCCCGAAGCGCAGCGAACGTCCAGGTTGACATAGGGTAATAATATTACACGGGTGTTCCGACACCGGCAACGGTGCTACGCTCCGGCTCACGGCCGGGGAAGCGCTGTCAAGCCGTACGAGCCACTGCCGACCACCACCACCACCACGTGATCGACCACAACGAGCCCGTATCGGCTGCACGCAGCAGCGAGGGGGCGGGAGGGTGCGATCCTCCGGTTCCGTAGCGTTCGGAGTGCCCCAGCGGCGGGAGCGGACAGAGACGAAGCCGGTGGCCCGGCGCGCCTGGGATCCATGGAGGATCGGGCGTGTCGAGGGGCGAGGTGCTTGGACCCAGCCGGCAGCGACGATGGCCGTGCCGACCAGGCGATGCCGATCGTCCAGGTAGGGCGTCGGCGTGATGTCCTCACAGCGATGGCGGCGCAGGTCTCCGGCGAGCTGCGCAGCCGCTGCAGGGCCGTCGATCCTACGAGGAAGGTCCAGCTTTGCGTCGGCCACAGCGTCCCGGTGGCAAACGACCCGTCGTCGGCGGGCAAGCGTCCGGATGAGGTGAAAGGTTGTCGGGACCATCGTGGTGCCCTCCAGTGAGAGTGGATTCATGGAGGTGACCCACTGGCCACGGACAAAGCGGAGCGCCCGAAGGGGCACTCGGGCGCCTGAGCACGTCTTAAGGCCGCAGCCCTCACGGACGGGGTGCTACGTGTTCAGGAGTGAAGCCGCTTTGATCTGTTTGGGCGGCTACGAGGCCGGCGTGCCTCGCACCACGCAGGTGTTGACCGTTGCCGGGATAGGGCGCTACACTGTGTACACAAAGGAGACACAATGGCCAAGGTGAAGAGTATCGGCGTCCGTGAGTTCCGCAACAACGCCAGCACGTACCTCTCCGGCTCGGAGACGATCGCCGTCAACCGGCACGGCAAGGTGATCGGGTTCTACATCCCGCTCGAACGGGACGAGGACGAGGTCCGGCGTGCTGTGGCCCAACTCGGCGCTGCTGTCGGCCAGGTTCTGGAAGAGACCGGTATGACCGAAGAGGAGCTGGCACGGGCGTTCGACCTACGACGGCCCATGCCTAAATGATCATCGTTGCAGACGCCAGCGTCCTCGTTGGCGAGTTACTTCGTGACCGTGGGCGCAACCTCATCCTGCACCCGCAGGTGCAGCTCGTGGTCGCCGAGCACCAATGGAGCGAGGTCGAGCATGAACTGGAGCGGCGTCTGTCCATCATGGAGTCCAGGGGCCGTATCTCCGCTGAGCGACGTAGCGTCCTCGAAGGGGCAGTTCAACACCTCGTCGATGTCCAGGGCATCGAACTCATCCCTCGAACGGCCTATGAGCAGTTTGAGGAGGCAGCTCGGCGTCGGGTTCCACGAGACCCCAACGACTGGGCACCGGTGGCCCTCGCCATGGCCCTCGACGCTGGCATCCTGACCGGGGACAACGACTTCCTCGGCTGCGGCTGTCCGACCTGGACGGTCGAGACGCTTCGAGCGGAGCTGGGGAAGTCATGAGCGATGGACGTATAGACCCGGACACCGCCGACTTGCTGTCTGCACGTTATCCCATGACCGCCCCGAAGGCAGATTCCGGGGCTCGAAAAAAATGCCCCGCAGATGAGCCCGAAGGTCGGGTCCATCCCATGAACGCTCTGGCGATCGGGCCGCGCGTCACTCTTGGCCAGAAGCCGTCGGGAGTACATTAGCCCAGTTCAAATGGCAAATCAGGGCCACACGGGACCACTGTGGATAACCCGCCAGATGAGCCCTCAATTTCCACCCCGCGGGGACGTGGGGCCAAGCGGGAGCCGAGCCTCTATCTCCTGGGCGAAGGCCATGGAAAGGGCCAAGAACTTGGATGCGCAGCACTCAAGAACCCGCTGGCGCACAGAGGGTGGAACGTGCCTACAGCTCGCTGCGGAACAGGAGAGATGCGTGTCGAGGACACCTAACATAGCAGCCGGGTCCACCGCTGACATTCGGCCCTGCAAAGGGTTGAATCCCCTGCAAGCGCTGGGCTTTCGACTTCAGACGTGATCAACGAAAATCCCATCCGTGCACGGCACGAGGACTTTCTGTCAGCTGAGGTGGAGGGGGAAATAACCTGTGGCGTTCCTTTTCTCCTACATCGCGTCCGTCCGGATGCTCCAGCTCTTTGGCCAGCTACGCAAGAAGAACACGGATCTCGTGATCGAGATCCTCATGCTCCGCCACAAGCTTTGTGCGCTGCAGCGCCAAGTACCGCGCCCGTGACTTCGGGCATCGGACATGTGTAGTTGGGAAGCCCAACAAACTCCCTCGCAGGAAGCTTGTAATCGAAACTCCGGTCCGCCAATGACGGTAGTAGCCCACCTCTTGGTGTTCAGCGAAGTCCGGCGTAACAGAGGCCCGATGCGGGGCCGCGCCTCAAGCCCTCACGGGCTGAAGGCCGCAAAGATCTTATCTTGGAAGAACCGACAGTTCGGCCTTCCGGGGCCGAGAGAAGTCACACGGCAATCCCGACGGCAAGCAACACCGCAAAAACCAGCGCAAGTACTCCCCCCCCGCCTAGGACCCCCACGAGATCGAGCCCCGATACGCCCCGTAGGACCTTCAGGACGAGCGACACCGCAAGAGGCAGAGCAATCAACGCCACTGCTGCCCACGGCCTCACCCATGCCACCGGGCCAACGAGCGCAAATGGTGCAAGCACCACGAAAGCGTAAGAAACCCTCGTCGCCCGCGGCCCCATCCTGACCGCAAGCGTCTTCTTGCCAGCAAGCGCGTCCCCTTCGATGTCGCGCAGGTTGTTCGCCACCAGCAGCCCAACTGCCAACAGCCCAACAGGGACCGCGGCGGCTACTGCGAGAGCCGTCAGCTTAAGCGTCTGCACGTAAGCGGTGCCGATCACCGCCACCAGCCCGAAGAAAACGAACACGAACACCTCTCCCCAGCCTGCGTACCCGTACGGGCGCGGGCCGCCAGTGTAGAGCCACCCCGCGGCGATACACGCTGCCCCAAGCACAATGAGTTGAGGGCCCACCGCAGCCGCAAGAGCGAGGCCTGCAATCCCTGCGACCGCGAAGCTCACGCCAGCGGCTGCAAGCACTGCCTTGGGCCGGGCAGCACCGGAAGCCACAAGACGCTGGGGGCCAACGCGCTCAGCATCCGCTCCGCGGACCCCGTCAGAATAGTCATTTGCGTAGTTCGTCGCTACCTGCAGAGCCCCGGCAACCACGAGGCAAGCGCCCGCCCGCCACCAGATCACCCCGCCCGAGACGCTAGCGACCGCGGTCCCGACGAGCACAGGCGACACCGCTGCAGGCAGCGTACGCGGCCTAGCCCCCCGGACCCACGCTCCAAACCCTGCGCCCACCGGCGAACTCCGACTACGGGCGCCGCGGAAAACGGCCAAACTCAGGCTGGCGGCGCTCAAGAAAGGCATTCCGGCCCTCCTGGCCCTCCTCTGTCATGTAGAACAGCATCGTTGCGTCGCCTGCGAGTTGTTGTATTCCTGCCAGCCCGTCATCTGCGGCATTAAATGCTCCCTTCAGCATCCGGAGCGCGATCGGCGACATCGCTAGCATCTCCCGGCACCACCCGACGGTCTCTTCCTCCAGGCGCTCCAGGGGAACAACGGTGTTCACAAGACCCATCTCCAGAGCCTGCACCGCGCCGTACTGGCGGCATAGGAACCAGATCTCCTTCGCCCGTTTCAACCCGATCGTGCGCGCCAGCAGCCCAGCTCCGTACCCGCCGTCGAAGCTACCGACCTTGGGCCCGGTCTGGCCGAAAATCGCGTTCTCCGCGGCTATCGTGATGTCACACACGAGATGAAGTACGTGGCCGCCACCGATCGCGTACCCGGCCACCATCGCAACCACGGGCTTTGGGAGGCGGCGGATCTGTACCTGGAGATCCAGCACGTTCAGCCGCCCCACCCCCCTGCGGGCCAAGTCATCATCGCCAAGGTAACCGTCGCTCCCCCTGATCCGCTGGTCTCCCCCCGAGCAGAACGCTTGGGGTCCTTCGCCGGTGAGCACGATTACGCCGACCTCCGGATCATCTCTAGCGATGTCGAACGCTTTCGAAAGCTCCGACAGCGTCTGTGGTCTGAAGGCGTTGCGCACCTCGGGACGGCATATCGTGATCTTCGCTATTCCACCAGGTTCCTCGGGCCCGCGAAGCACTTCGAAGCGGATGTCCTCATAGGTTGCCTGCGGGCAATAGTCTTTCCACACGATTTCGGGACTGCTCACGTACTGCAGGCTATCGTCGCGGGCAACATTGGCCAAGAAATGCTGCAAGAGGGCCTGCATCGTCGACATGGTCCAGTCCTGTGCCAAGAACCCAGAGCGACCTCGCGCAACATTGCGCGCCGTTGCGCGCCTATGCTGGCTCGGATATGGCTTCCCTGGTTGCCCTCCACATCCCCGGAGGGCCGCGCTTCGTTGAGGCACTGCGGGCTACATGGGAGGCCGGGGACGCAGTCCTTCCCCTTGACGTCCGCCTACCGGACGACGCGATCAAGGAGATCGTTGCCCACGCGCGGCCTTGCGCAATCATCACTGCCTCGGGTGATCGCCACCTTCTTCCCGGAGCGCTTCCAGTTGAGGACGGCGACGCCCTGGTCGTCTCGACCAGCGGAACTACTGGCACACCGAAGGCCGCAATACTGACGCATCAAGCCGTTCGTGCCTCTGCTGAAGCCTCGAACGCCAGGCTTCAAGTGGAGCCGGATCGCGGTGACCGCTGGCTCGCCTGCCTGCCACTTGCCCATATCGGGGGACTCTCGGTGGTGACACGTGCGCTCATAACTGGTATACCGCTGGTGGTCCATGACGGCTTCAACGCTGAAGCTGTGACAAAAGAGGCGGCAAACGGACCCACGCTCGTCTCCCTCGTCGCCACTGCTCTGCACAAACTCGACCCCGGCGTGTTCCGGAAACTCCTCCTCGGAGGCTCTGCTCCGCCCGAGAAAGTTCCAGCAAACGCGGTGGTCACCTACGGCATGACCGAGACCGGCAGCGGCATCGTCTACGATGGCGTCCCGCTCGACGGAGTACAGGTGGCGCTGAACGACCAAGGCGAGATCCGTGTAAAGGGCCCGATGCTGCTCCGTGCCTACCGCGAAGGCAACGATCCTCACGGCAGCGACCCGAAAAGCCCGGACGGATGGTTCTATACCGGCGACGCAGGATGGCTTGACGAAACCGGACACCTGCACGTGCGGGGCCGCGTCGCTGAAGTGATCGTAACCGGTGGGGAGAAGGTCTGGCCACTGACCGTAGAACGGGTCCTGTCAACGCACCCTGCTATAGCAGACACCACCGTGGCTGGGGTCGCAGACCCCGTGTGGGGCGAGCGCGTAGTCGCTTACGTCGTACAGTCGGGTGACGAGGCACCAGACCACGACGAACTCAGGTCGCTTGTGGCACAGAAGGTCGCGCCATGGGCTGCCCCGAAGGAGATTGTGGTCGTGGATGCACTGCCGAGAACCCCAATGGGCAAGATCGCAAAGGATCAGTTAGGCCGCTGATCTGGCGGGTTGACTCAACGCTTGCTGCGCGTGTGACCTATTCAGCCGCTGAGCTGGTGGGAGCCAACCAGAGTGCCCCCATCTACAACCAGCGTATGGCCGGTGATCCACGAAGCCGCGTCCGATGCGAGGAAGACTACCGCTTTCGCAATGTCTTCTGGCTCGCCAAGCCGGCCAAGCGGTATGTGGGATGCGATGAACTCCTCGGCTCCCTCCCAGAGCGCTCTTGCGAAGTCCGTCTTCACGACTCCAGGGGCAATTGCGTTCACGCGAACCGTGGGGGCTAGTTCCGCTGCAAGGTGGCGCGTCATATGTATGACAGCTGCCTTCGTAATGTTGTAGTAGCCGAGACCAGGCTCCACCGACATCCCCCCTATGGAAGCCATGTTGATCACCGCGCCGCCGCTGTCGCTCATCCCCATCCGCCACACCTCCTGCACCCACAGCAGAACCCCGAGCTGGTTCACGCGAGCCGTTTTCTCCGCTCGCGCAACGTCGAGATCGACCAGTGGCCCCATGTACGGGTTGGTCGCAGCGTTGTTCACCAACACGTCGATCGACCCCAAGCGCTCCACGCATGCCTCAACGCAGCGCTGTATCGCATCGGGATCACCCGCGTTCGCTGCGAAGTACTCAACCTTTCGGTCGATCTCAGCTGCAGCACGCTGGAGCGCATCGGCTTTGCGCGACGAAATCATCACCCGCGCACCCGCATCGGCGAGAGCCCGAGCAGCAGCAAACCCGATGCCACGTGAGCCTCCGGTCACCAGTGCAACCTTTCCATCCAAAGAGATCCTCATCACCAAAGCTTAGGTGCTCGAGTCGCACCAGAGCCCAGCCGATAACAGACCGTTTCAGCAACACTCAAAGCTCGCGAACAACCCCGCACGGAGAGGGTTACCAACTGTTCCCCAAGGGATCAGCAACCAGCGGCGAACATACGTGCTACTATTGAAGAATGAAGTTGTCCGAGTTGGCAGAGCAAGAGGGCATCCACTACCAGACTGCGTGGAAGTGGTTCAAGGACGGAAAGCTCCCAGTCCCTGCCGTCCGCACGCGATCGGGGACGATCTTGGTGGAGGTGCCACGGGCGACCAGCGATCCGACCTCGACCGTCAGGTTGCCCGCATTACCGAGTGGGCCACTGCACTGGCGATGGCCGTCTCCGAGGAGGTGATCGAGGTCGGATCAGGGATGAATGGACGCCGTCGCAAGCTCTCTCGATTGCTCACTGACGCAACGCCTGAGGTGTGTCTGACTTCGCGATAGAGATCCCGTTTCGATCAAACCACATCATGGGGTCTCCGGTCGGGTTGTTTCTGTGTTGGATTTCTATGATAGGCGAGTCTGCGAAGGCGTGCTGATTCCAGTCCGGCCTCTCGTGCCTTGCGGATCGCTGGGCCACGTCCCTCGTGCTCGTCGTCGGGGGTTACATAGCCAATCCCGGCATGGAGGCGTACCCCGTTGTAGTGGGTGCGGATGACAGCGAGCTCGGCCCGCAGAACCGCTGGATCCTCTATTTCGAGCAGGTGGGGGTTCTCCATCTTCAGGTGTCCGTTGAAGGACTCGATCCACGCTTGATCGGTCGGGGTCCCAGGCCGACCGAAGTGCTGGGCAATCGCACACATAGCCATGAACTCCCGGGTCGATCCCGAGGTCATCTGTGGTCCATTGTCTGACACTGCGAGCAAGACGGGTCGGTTCTCGTCATCGACTCCTGGATCGACCAGAGCGTCAGCACGGGCTTCGACAAGTGCGAGTAGTCCCTCTGCACAAAGCGCGTCAGTGAAGACGATCTCGACCTGGGTGGAGGTCTCCTCGCAGGAGACGATGTCGGCCAGCCACTTGCGGCTCACCAGATCCTCGACGATCGTCACTGCCATTTTGCAGCGGGGAAAATGAGTCGTGTCGTAGATCCAGATCTGGTTCGGGCGGTACTGAACCCATTCGGGGAATGGCTTGCGCAAAGAGGTCCCCGGTCGTGGCGGTGCTTTGAGATGAAGCCCGTGAGCAGCAAGGACACGCCGTAGTGATGAGGGAGACACCCATACGCACTCCAGGTAGGAGCCCCGGTGGGCGAGCTTGCGGTGAGAGCGATCGACATCTCCCCACTCGTGGTAGAGCGCTACGATCTCTGTCACCTCGTCATCTAAGAGCCCGTGCATCGGGTTGCCTCCTGGTGCACGGTCTGAGAGCTCGCCAGCTACCCTGCGCTCGACCCACCGATAGACCCGGAGCTCGTTGAGTTCGAGTTCTCTGCACGCAGAGCGAAAGCTCCAGCCTTGATCGCAGGCGGCATCGATGAGCTCGAGCAGTGCTTCCTTGGTGGCCGCATCGACTCGGCTTGGGACTTGGCCACTCAGCCCCAGCGTCCTTTTCCCTCGACAAGCATCAGCTTTACCGCCATCTCTTTCAACGCCTCTCCCAAGCGGACAGCATCTGCCCGGGCGGCTTCGAGCTCGTAGTCGCGTTGCTTGGTCTTGGCACCGGATTTGGAGTTCGCCAGCGCGGCCAGAGCACCCTCTTTGGCAACGGTTCGTATGCGCATGACGACGCCACGATCTACTCCGTTCTGCTCGGATGCCTCTGCCATTGTCACCTCCTGGCGAACGAGCTGGAGGAAGATCTCGTACTTTTGCAACGGGGTCAAGAATCGCTTGGATCGCCTTCCGGCGCGGTCGGTTCCACGGGTGGGATCGGTCATAGGAAGATACTCCTCCACTGGTCGTGGAAACCCGCGGATGTAGTTTGATTGACGGACCGATCTCTATCACGAAGTCAGGTGCAAACCACAACCATGTCAGCATACGTGTTGGCATGGGGTGCAATTAGATTGTTAGTCCCTTGAAGCGTAAACCACGCCATAGTGCCAAACAGCGCGAGGATCACGCCAACAACGACAATCGAGACCTTGGAGTTCCCCAAGACTCCTCTCATGACCTTGCGCATCTCAGGCACTCTTCACGATCTTTGAGGCTCGGCCTCATCGAGCAGCATCAACGGTTTCATCACCTAAACGCCCACAAGCTTACGACGGTTCATGAAGTCATCTCTGTAGATAGCAAGCACCAACTGGTCCCAGCGCCTGCCTGCATGATAGATATGGCCGCGCAGACATCATTCTTGGTGTAATGATGAAGGCCACTTTGGATGAAAGGCCATCGGTGCTGGTAGCAGAGCTCAGCTTGTGGCCATACCAACTATTGGCTTGTTCAAGTGCTTTGCACCCATTGAGCCGTAGAACTTCGCGTCACCGAAGCTGAAGATTCCGCCGTCTGATGCTACGAACCAGTAACCCTTGCCATCTGGGGTTGCAGCCATACCAACTATTGGCTTGTTCAAGTGCTTTGCACCCATTGAGCCGTAGAACTTCGCATTGCCGAAGCTGAAGATTCCGCCGTCTGAGGCTACGAACCAGTAGCCCTTGCCGTCTGGCGTAGCTGCCATGCCAACTATTGGCTTGTTCAAGTGCTTCGCACCCATAGAGCCGTAGAACTTCGCGTCACCGAATGAGAAGATTCCGCCATCTGACGCTACGAACCAGTATCCCTTGCCATCTGGCGTAGCAGCCATGCCAACTATTGGCTTGTTTAGGTGCTTTGCACCCATCGAGCCGCAGAACTTCGCATCACCGAATGAGAAGATTCCGCCATCTGAGGCGACGAACCAGTAACCTTTGCCATCTGGGGTAGCAGCCATACCGACAATTGGAGCGTTCAAGTGCTTTGCACCCATAGAGCCGTAGAAGTTCGCGTCACCGAAGCTGAAGATTCCGCCGTCTGACGCTACGAACCAGTAGCCAATCCCAGAAGGCGACATTGGCGAGGTGCTATAAGCAAGGATCAGGTTCTGGTATACGGATGCGCTCTTGTATGAACCTGTAGCCACGCAGAAACTCGAGCCTACGCATGAGACTGAACTGAGATAGTTTGTCTTGGTCGAAGAGGTAGACAACGATGCTGCAGAGTCTAGAGACCAGGCGCTCCCGTTCCAGGTGAGGACCAGGTTCTGAGCGTAACCAGCGGCATCGATATATTTCCCACCTGCTACACAAAAACTCTGGCTCGTACACGAAACCGATCTGAGAGCATCAGCACTACTCCCGGGAGCTGGAAGCGATGCTTGGGTATCCACGGACCATTTGCTCCCGTTCCAGGTGAGGACCAGGTTCTTATCAGTAGTTCCGTTGTAGAAGACCCCCGCCGCTACGCAAAAACTCGCACTCGCACACGAAACAGACTTCAGTTCATTGAACTGCGACGCCGATGTCGAAAGAGACGAAGCGGCATCGAGTGTCCAGGTGTTCCCATTCCAGGTGAGGAGGAGGTTCTGGGACTCTTTGCCTGGACTATAATAACCTGCTGCAACACAGAAACTCGCACTCGTGCATGATATTGACGTGAACCCGCCTGGCTGGCCCGTGGGGGTAGACAGCGACGCTGCGGTGTCGAGTTTCCATGTACTTCCATTCCAGATGAGGAGAGTAGTCTGCGGATTACCACTCCCGTTGATGTAGACACCCACCGCAACACAGAAGCTCACACTCACGCACGAGATGGAGGCCAGCACGTTGTCCTGGGTTGCGGAGGTGGACAACGACGCGGCGGTGTCGAGTGTCCAAGTGCTCCCATTCCAGGCGAGGAGGAGGTTCTGAGCGTTTCCGCTCCCGTTGATGTAATACCCGGTCGCTACGCAGAAGCTCACACTTGAACACGATACCGACATGAGGAAACTCGCAGCTGTAGACAATGATGGCGAAGGGTCGAGAAGCCATCTAGTCCCGTTCCAAACAAGGACCATGTCCTGTGGATGACTGCTCGCATTCGAATAGAATCCTGCCGCGACGCAGAACTTCTCGCTCACACACGATACGGATTCCAGTGCATTCAACTGCGTTGCAGATACGGACAATGACGACGAGGCGTCGAGAGACCACGTAGGCGCCAGCGATGCAGCAGATGCTTGAGGCGTCGAAAGCATCGTAAGTGATCCAACAAGCAGCGCTGTCATCACGGCACCAACAGCTCCTGCTCTACAGATACGCGAAGACACGTTCAAGCTCCTCCCATTTCTCCATTTCTCAATCCCGGTATACGACGCAGAAGTGCAGCGCACACCCCATATCCAAATACCATCTCCATCCTCAACTATTTGGCCACCCCGGCGTCCAACCTGACCGCGGGGCATTGCTCGCTTTGCACACCGACGCGCTGGAGGCCTGATACTCATATCCAATGCGCAGGTGCTCCTTGCGAGCAATAGACCTGTCCCCCACCGTCTGGCGTTCATACCAGCAGTTCTTACCCACACCCTTAGAGGCCACGATGATCTCCTGGCAGGCATTTCCATCAGCGCAGAGGTCGACTGAGACTATTGCAATCATCCCGGGTGTGCGCACTCCCTTTCGCTTGACGGACCCGAAATACGAGGATCTGACAACGGCACCTGTTGTCACACTAACCTTCGCGTATCCGCCAAGGTACGGATTGGTAACGTACGCGACGATCGCATGTAGGGTGACCCCTCTGTAGGACGTGGCGGTGTGGCCTCCGGCGAGTGAGTAAGCAGCATCTGCAACCGTTTTGTTGCTACCCTGGGCATAGTTGTCAGCAGTGAGCTTCGGGGTCAGATTGCTAGTCCCGAAGAACGTAATCCATGCCAGGGTGCCAAGCAGCGCGAGGATCACGGCGGCAAGGCCAAGCGAGACCTTGGAGTTCCCCAATACTCGTCTCATGGCACTTAGCACCTCAGGAACTCTTCACGATCTTTGAGGCTCGGCCTCATCGAGCAACATCAACGGTCTCATTATGTCAGCACCCACAAGCCTACGACGGCTCATGAAGTCATCTCTGTAGATAGCAAGCACCAACTAGTCCCAGCGCCTGCCTGCATGGTAGATGTGGCCGCGCAGGCATCCTTCTTGTTTGATGTAGTGATCAAGGCCACTTTGGACGAAAGGCCATCGGTACTGGTCGCAGAGCTCAGCTTGTGGCCATACCGACGATCGGTTTGTTCAAGTGCTTTGCGCCCATCGAGCCATAGAACTTCGCATCACCAAAGCTGAAGATGCCGCCATCTGATGCTACGAACCAGTAACCCTTGCTATCTGGGGTAGCAGCCATGCCGACGATTGGTTTGTTCAAGTGCTTTGCACCCATCGAGCCATAGAACTTCGCATCACCAAAGCTGAAGATGCCGCCATCTGAGGCTACGAACCAGTAACCCTTGCCATCTGACGTAGCTGCCATACCGACGATCGGAGCGTTCAAGTGCTTTGCACCCATCGAGCCATAGAACTTTGCATCACCGAAGCTGAAGATGCCCCCGTCTGATGCTACGAACCAGTACCCCTTGCCATCTGGGGTAGCAGCCATTCCAACGATCGGCTTGTTCAAGTGCTTTGCACCCATGGAACCGTAGAAGTTCGCATCACCGAAGCTGAAGATTCCCCCATCTGATGCCACGAACCAGTAACCCTTGCCATCTGGCGTAGCTGCCATGCCGACGATCGGTTTGTTCAAGTGCTTTGCGCCCATCGAGCCGTAGAACTTCGCATCACCAAAGCTGAAGATGCCGCCATCTGAGGCTACGAACCAGTAACCCTTGCCGTCTGGGGTAGCTGCCATACCGACGATCGGCTTGTTCAAGTGCTTTGCACCCATCGAGCCGTAGAACTTCGCATCACCGAAGCTGAAGATGCCTCCATCTGATGCTACGAACCAGTAACCAATCCCGGGAGGCGACATTGGTGGCGGCATCGGTGAGGTGCCATAGGAAAGGATCAGGTTCTGGTATATCGATGCGCTCTTGTATGCTCCTGTAGCCACGCAGAAACTCGAGCCTACGCATGAGACGGAACTGAGATAGTTGATCTTGGTCGAAGAGGTAGACAACGATGCTGCAGAATCGAGCAACCAGGTGCTCCCGTTCCAAGTGAGGACCATGTTCTGGGTCTGACCAGCTGTATCGGTATATTTCCCACCTGCTACACAAAAACTCTGGCTCGTACACGAAACCGATCTGAGAATATCAGCGCTAGTCCCAGAAGTTGAAAGCGATGCTTGGGCATCCAGGGACCACTTGCTTCCGTTCCAGGTGAGGACCAGGTTCTTGTCAGTAGTTCCGTTGTAGAACAGCCCCGCCGCTACGCAAAAACTCGCACTCGCACATGAAACGGACTTCAGTTCATTGAACTGTGACGTCGATGTCGAAAGAGACGAAGCGGTATCGAGCGACCAGGTGTTCCCATTCCAGACAAGGAGGAGGTTCTGGGCCATCTTGTCTGGACTATAGAAACCTGCTGCAACACAAAAACTCGCACTCGTGCAAGATATTGACATGAAGCCGCCTGGCTGGCCCGTGGGGGTAGACAGCGACGCTGCGGTATCGAGTTTCCATGTACTTCCATTCCAGATGAGGAGAGTAGTCTGCGGATTACCACTCCCGTTGATGTAGACACCCACCGCAACGCAGAAGCTCACACTCGCACACGAGATGGAATACAGCATGTTGAACTGGGTTGCGGAGGTGGACAACGACGCAGCGGTGTCAAGTGTCCAAGTGCTCCCATTCCAGGTGAGGAGGAGGTTCTGAGGGTTTCCGCTCGTGTTCATGTTATACCCAGTCGCTACGCAGAAGTTTACACTTGCACACGATACCGACGTGAGGCCACTCGCAGCCGTGGACAATGACGGCGAAGAGTCGATAAGCCATCTAGTCCCGTTCCAAACAAGGACCATGTCCTGCGGCCGGCTACTCGGATTCGCATAGTATCCAACCGCGACGCAGAACTTCTCACTCACACACGATACGGAGCCCAAGCCATTGTCCTGCGTTGCGGATGTGGACAACGACGGCGAGGCGTCGAGAGACCACGTAGGCGCCAATGAAGAAGCAGATGCTTGAGGTGTCGAAAACATCGTAAGTGATCCAACAAGCAGCGCCGTCATCACGGCACCAACAGCTCCTGCTCTACAGATAAGCGAAGACACGTTCAAACTCCTCCCATTTCTCCATTTCTCAATCCCGGTATACAACGCAGAAGTGCAGCGCACACCCCATATCCAAATACCATCTCCATCCTCAACTATTTGGCAACCCCGGTATCCAACCTGACCGCGGGGCATTGCTCGCTTTGCACACCGACACACTGGATGCCTGATACTCATATCCAATGCGCAAGTGCTCCTTGCGAGCAATAGACCTGTTCCCCACCGCCTGGCGTTCGTACCAGCACTTGTTGCCAACACCCCAGGATGCCACGACAATTTCCTGACATGCCTTGCCGTCAGCACAAACATCTACTGACACCTCAGACAATAACTTACCCCTCGGGAGCGATAACTGTCCCGGACGTGTAGCGGTAGTTCTTGGTGGTAGCGCTCGTGGAGCGCTCGTTACTGCCCCGCTGATCATTCTTGGTTTCACTCTATAAGCGAAATACTCGAGTCCGTAAGCATCATCTGTCGCGATGGCATGCAGTGTGACCCCGTTATAGGATGTCGCATTACGACCTCCAGCAAGTGAATACGCTGCGTTGAGAACCGCAAAGTCGCTCACTTGGGCATAATTGTCAGCAGTAACATTTAGCGGCAGGTTATGCGTTCCTAGAAACGTGGGCCACACGAGTGCGCCAAGGAGCATCAAGAATGGCACGGCAGCAAGGCCAAGCGAGACCTTGGAGTTCCTCCGGATTCGTCTCATGACACTTAGCACCTCAGGAACTCTTCACGATCTTTGAGGCTCGGCCTCATCGAGCAACATCAACGGTTTCATCACCTAAACGCCCACAAGCTTACGACGGTTCATGAAGTCATCTCTGTAGATAGCAAGCACCAGCTGGTCCCAGCGCCTGCCTGCATGATAGATGTGGCTTCGTAGGCATCCTTCTTGCTTGATGTAGTGATCAAGGCCGCTTTGGAACTGAGCGAGGTTGAACTCTGGAAGCTCGAGGTAGAGCTTCTCGAAGTCCCAGGTGCCGAAGACATAGCCGAGGAACAGCACCACAGCTTCAGCACCAGCGCCAGAGCCGATGAGGCGTGGCTCTACGACAGCTGCGAGGTATGCATGCCTGTTCAGCGGGTTTGCGTTGTAGCCGACCACGAGGCCCACCGGCTCGTTGCTTCGACGACGTGTGACAACGAGTTGCGTGAGCACTCCTGTCTCGAAGGTGCGGATGAACTCATCATAAGATGGGACAGCACCTCCGTAGCGCCAGCGCCACGCCACCTCTGTTGAGATCGCTATCTCATAGAGCCTCCCGTAGTGCTCACCTCCCGGTGGCTTCAGCTCTACAAGGGATCCCCTGAGCCTCAACCCCTCGGGTATGCCTGGATCATCCACGCGATCTCGCTGAACATCAGAGGACCTGGTCAGGTAGTAGGAGTATAGGCTACGCAGCGTGTCGAGCGCTTCGATGATCTCGAGCTCATCTTCTGGCGCTGATGGCTCACCAACAAGCTCTGAGACCAGCTCAACCGCAAGCATCATCTGAAGTGAGTCGAAGTCCAGATCCTCCGCGAGGCGGCTGTCAAGGCTCAAAGTCGCTCTGTCGCACAAGTCCATCTCCCTCGCGAAGAGATCGATGAACGCCTCTTCATCAAGAAAAGGTGCCATTGGCATCTACCACGTACGCTGGCACACCCTGATTGTGAGCAGAGATTCCTTGCAGGACAGAGTCGATCGTTGTATAGCAGCTTCCGTGACCATAACTTGGCTGCGCCAACACCGCACCCACCTTATCCGTCGTATTGTCAATGACTCCCGCCGCCTTCCCCGCATTTCCAGGTTTAGGAACATAAACTGCGCCCCCGCTATCTCCCGGGTTTATTGTGAAGCTTGCACAGGCGAGATTTCCAACGAGAGTTCCAAAATATTGCATGCCAACCCATACATCTGTTCCAGGCGGCCAGCCGATGGTGCCGCAGGTGATCTCATTAGTTATATAGCCACTAGCGCAAACTGACCGCCCTGCCCATTGGTCGTTGTTCGACGCCCGCCCAACTACATTATCGATAAAGCCGAAGGTGCCAGCGTCCTTTGTCTCAGCAAGGATTGTGCCCTTTGCCTTGTACGAGGATTGGTACGGCTTGGTCAAGACAAACGCGTAGTAATCGCCGCCCGTGCCATAGCTGTATACGCGGGTGCCGATCCCGATCATAGTGCCATTAGTATAATTAATCTGGTCCATTGGGTGCGCGCAGTGGCCAGCAGTAACGCCGTAGTATTTGTACGTGTTATAGAAAGGCCCTCGCAATGTGAAACCAGTGGTGCACTGGGCTGGTCCGTCGTTGAAGGGCTGCATAGGCCCGAGCCCCGCCTTGTAAAAAGGCACTGAGTTCCTGTTGACGCCGGGCAGCAGCCCTGGCCCCCCAGCCGGCTGGGAAGCAGTGTTGGGGCTTAGAGTTGGCTTCGGTGCGGGACGGATCCACTGCACACGCAGCGCATCCGAGGGGATGAGCTTTTGCAACTCAGCAAGGAACCTCACGTCCTGGTGCGTAAGTCCGATACCAACGGAGTTGTCCTTTGTGTCGATATAGAAGATCATCTCGCCGGATGGCCTGTACGCTGGTGTCTTGAAGTGGCTCGCTACGTAGTCCACGATGGTCTTCTTGTATGCGTCGAGCTGCGCCATTGTGTACTTCACGTAGCTGACCTTGGTCTTCGTGGCAACGCTCAGCGCCAGGCGACCCTGAAACAGCCTCTCGGTGCTTGCATTTGGAGAACCTGCAACCATGATCCTTGTAACAGGCGACTTGCCCGAGTTGTCTATCCATGCTCCTGCAAACCGGCTAGCAAAGGTGCGCTTCGCATCGCTCACCACACTTGAGACATGAAGCGCTTCCTGAGCTGCAATGTTCGCAGCCGATCCCGGATTACCGTGGGGAGATGCGATCGGCGAGGCGAGTTGCGGCAATCGGCTCAGTGTCGAGGTTGTCGTTGCGTTTTCGCCAAGGGTTCCCTGGTTCGTCACACCAACGACGCCGATCGCGGCTGCGCCTGCTACACCCGCTGCGCCGTAGACCTGAAGTGTGCGGTACTTCTTCCGGAGTGCCCGCTTCCATGCACGATTCATCTTGTTGTCCGACCCCTTTCATCTTCGCTCTGGCTTCGGCTGCAAGCAGGGTACCCCCCCCCAGAAGATTGTCAAATGTGTTCCCGTGGCTCCATCAAGGGATAGAGAGCGCAAGGCCCAGACCTACTGCTGCACTTTCGAGCGAAACCCCGGCAGAACAGGGATTTTCCCTCGCAGTATCCCAGCTCCACCAGAGCGCGACCTGGGCGCACTATCCCGACTCGAAAAGTGGACCGTTAGGCGGTTTGCACAATGTGGGCTACGTTCACTGGCGCTTGTGCTGATGCGAAGCCAGGAAGGCCTCCAACAGCGCCAGAGGGCGACCCCGCGGCGCCGGGCCTGTCAGGTTCAAGCGCCGCGATTCGGACCTCTGTGCCAACCAGATCTTCGGACTCCGCATAGGCCAGGTCGTCAGGATCTTCGAGACGCGCGTAGATACGGCCCTCACTGTTGTCCGGGCCCCCAGACGGCACGTCACACACAAGAACTCCCCAAGCAGGTTCGCCACTCGACGAGTGCGCAACTGAATAAGCCACTACCCGCGCTCGTTCAGCGCAGGAATCAAGGATTGGCATCTTGCCTACCATGTCCACACGTCTTTGAACCGGTGCCAGGTCAGGGCTCTCAAGCGATCCCGGTCCAGGCTCGCTCGACCAGACGCTGAAAGCATGCTTGCTCATGTGCATGCCAACGCCGCTTACGAGGCCATGCGACCCGGGGTTCTCCCTCAGCACCTCGGCCAATGTTCCAATAGCGTGGCTCACGTAGTTGTGCCCCGGACCGCCATGATAGGCAAGCCCGCCAGTCAAGGTGATGCTCCTGTCTACCTGCGCACCGAGACCGAGAGATTCCTTGGAAAACTCCACCGCGCTCGCAAAACAGGAGTAGATGTCCATGTACGCGATGTCGTCGAGAGCAAGGCCCGACATCCGCAGCGCTTCGGCAGAAGCTTCTCGCATGGCAACTGACTTGGACATGTCGGTCCGCTCCGCTAAGTACCAGGGGTCCTCAGCATAACTCCATCCCCGCAGGTAGATTCGCCTGTCCAACGGAACCCCGAGCGCATCGGCCTTCTCCGTCGTGGCCATTAGGAAACCCGCCGCCATGTCGACATCCATAATCGCGGTTGCGTACTTCGTGTACGGGAAAGCAACCATGCGATTCTGCGGCGACGGCACCGCTATCTCCTCTGGTAAGCGCTCCAGGCGAAACCAGGCGTCCGGATTGCTAGCAGCGACCTTTGCGAGCGGCGACAGCAGCGCACCAACTGCTTGTCCGCGTTCACTCATCGGCGTCCCGCGACGGGACCGAAGAGAGCTGTCAAAGACCGCGAAGGTGAGCCACGCGTCGAAGATTCCGTGCGCCACCTCCGAAGGATGCAGTGGCGCTGGAAGGGGGAACGCAGCCCTGACAGATGGCGGGAAGCTCCAGTTGGGCCTTTCGCCGCGCATTTTGATACGCCGACGCGTTGCAAGCGCCTCGCCGCCCACCACAAGGGCCAGCTCCATCTCTCCCGCAAGCATCCGCTGAGCAGTCTCGCCCAGGAGGACCTGCGGGGTTGTCCCACCGATGGCTGAGTACACGCGATGGCGCGGATCAGCGCCTAGACGCTCGGCAAGCCTGCGCGGTGGATCGTCATACTGCCAACCTTGGCAGTAGACGACCTGGATGCTGTCGAGATCCTTCACGCATCCAGGCGCCCCCGCGTCACAAGCAGCACCTCGTGAAACCTCGTGCCACATCTCGAGCGGCTCCGGCGCACCTTCAGAACCAACGTCGCTCGGATGCCAAGTCTTCCTGGACTGGCCTATGAGGCATGGGGTTCGAGGATCCACCGTCATATCTCGCGCCTAGTGTGTGTCTCGCTCGACTTGACGGCTCAAGATGCCTTGCCGGGCAGTTGGATCGCCCGATCCGCAATGATGTTCTTTTGGACCTCGGTGGATCCACCCGCGATCGTGGAATAACGCTGGAACGAGTAGAGCCGTACCCACCTGCCACGGTCCACAGCGTCAGGCCCTCCCCTCGCAAGAGCCCCGTACACTCCAAGCATGTCCACGGCAAGCTCTGCAAGAGTCTGCGAGAGGTACGACCACTGCAACTTCGCGAACGGGACCTCCGGCCAGTTCTTCTCCCCCTTGAGCACCTTGCTGAAGGCTCTATAGCTGAGGAGCTTCGTCAGCTCTATCTCGGTCCAGGCCTTAGCGATACGCTCCTGGATCTCCGGATCCGCGAGCGCATCTGGATTCACCGACTTCGCCATCGATATCATCGCTCGAAGATCCTCAGCGAGGATGATCGCCTGCCCAGCTATACCCACCCGCTCGTGCCCGAGGGTTCCCATGGCCACGATCCAGCCGCCACCCTCTTCGCCTAACCGGTTCTCGACAGGCACACGCACGTCGGTAAAGAACACCTCGTTGAACATTGACTCATCTGCGATGTCACGGATCGGACGGCGCTCGATTCCGTCGCTTTCGAGATCCACGATGAAAGCAGTTATCCCCTCGTGCTTTGCACCACGCTCGATTGCCGACGGATCCGTGCGCAGCAAGAACAGCCCCCACTTGGCAAGGTGCGCGGTCGAGATCCATATCTTCTGGCCGTTCACCACATAGCAGTCTCCATCGCGTATCGCGGTAGTCCGCAGGTTCGCAAGATCGTTGCCGGCGTCGGGCTCCGAAAATCCCTGGCACCAATGATCGTCCGCGTTGATGATCCCTGGAAGCCATCGCTTCTTCTGCTCGTCAGTCCCCCAGCGAATGATCATGGGGCCGATCTGCCAGATGCCGTTTGCGTTGAACATACCCGGAGTCCGCCTGCGGGCCATCTCCTCGGAGTAGATCAGCCGCTGGGTAGGAGTAGCATCTCGCCCGCCCCAGGCTGTTGGCCAGTGGATCGCGGCCCAGCCTCCTGAGTTAAGCATGCGCTGCCAGGCCCTGCGGCGTTCCTGCGATTTCTTGGCAGCCATCCGCAAGTCTTCATCCTCACCAGCCTCTGCAAGGAACCTTGGAAGGAATTCGTCGAGCCACGCACTCAGTTCGCTTCGAAACATCTCGTCTTCGGGAGCCAGTGAGAAGTCCACGCCCGGAATCTAGTACCCATAGACATGCCGTTGCTAGCACGACCACGAGGCGAGGTTACAAGCTCGCGAACCAACCGGACCGGTGGTCCGCGATGCTCACTAGGGCCGAGACCCACCACCAGCACAAGTCCCGCGCTTCGCGGCCAGGGTGTGCGCTTGGACAACGCCCAGGACGTTGACATTGGCGTCAGAGCGCTGCGCGGGTGAGAATAGAAGTCGATGGACTTCACTTTCAGTGCCGAACAAGATGCCCTACGTGAAGCGGTGCGGAGTTTCCTCTCCGCTCGCGTGAACAGTGAATACGTGCGCTCGATGGCAGATGACGAGGTCGGCTACACCCCCGAGCTTTGGAACGAGATGGCGAGCTTGGGCTGGACCAGCATGCTCATCCCAGAAGACCTTGGAGGGCTTGGCCTTGGCATCCTCGAGTCGTGCGTGATCCTTGAGGAGATGGGGCGCGTGCCCTTGCCGGGTCCGTACATGTCATCAGCGATTATGGCCACCATTGCCGCAAAGCACTTGGAAGCAACAGACCTGCTGCGCTCGCTGGCCGAAGGCACGACAAAGGGGGCCATAGCGCTTGAAGAAGTGGGTTACGGCGACCCAGTGGAAACCTTCAGGACAAGAGCCCGGCGCAGGGGCGCGGGGTGGGTGGCGAACGGTCTGAAGCCACTGGTCCTTGGTGGCGAAGCTGCCGACTGGGTGATCGTAGTCGCAAGGACCGAAGAGGGCACCAGGTCCTTCCTGCTCGAAAAGCCAAAGGGCACCCCGGTGCCCACGATGGACCCGACCCGAAAGGCCACCCGAATCGACCTTGTGGATGAGCCCGTGATCCCGATCGGCCCCAACGGTGACCAGACGGCGATTTGGAGGCTCATCTGCGACGATATAGCGGTAGCGATAGCCGCTGAGCTGGTCGGTGTCAGTGAGCAGGCTTTTCACCTTGCAGTCGAGTACGCGAAGGTCCGGGTCCAGTTCGGGCGTCCGATTGCAACCTTCCAGGCGGTCAAGCACAAGACCGTGGACATGCTGCACGCGGTCGAGATGGCAAGGGTCGCGATGCACTACGGTGCGTGGGCAGCAGATACGGACCATCCGGACCGCGCTCGAGCCGCTGCGATGTGCAAGAGCTACGCAGGATCTGCTGGCGTCAAGGTCACCGGTGACGCAATTCAGATCCATGGAGGCGTTGGCTTCACCTGGAATTGTGACGCTCACTTTCTTTACAAACGCGCCAAACAGGATGACTTACTACTCGGCGGCCAGAGCCCCCAGCGCAAGAGGCTGGCCCGAATGATCATACAACCTGAATGATCCCCATTTACCCAAGATCGCAGGGGTTGGCAATGCTGGATGCCGCTTGCCGCGCAGCACTCGCGAAACAGCGCTGATGCGACAGCACGCGTCACGCAAGAATGGAAATGCAGGTAATGGCTACCGGGATTCGTGGGGACTTCGGCCGCTGCCGGAGGAGCTGCGTAAGAAGTACGTCTCGCTTGGCTGGTGGAACGACCAATCACTTGGCGAGCTCCTGGACAGCCAACTTCGCTCCCACGAGCAAAACGACTTCCGCATCTGGTCATCCTCGCGGCCTTTCCAGGGAACTATAGGCGACGTTCGCTCCTTGGCACGGCGGCTCGCGAGGGGTCTCGAGAAGATGGATGTCCACCCCGGTGACGTAGTCGCCTTCCAGCTTCCCAACTGGGTCGAGGCTGCGATCACCTTCTACGGCTTCAGCATGCTTGGCGTGGTTCTCGTTCCAATAGTGCACTTCTACGGGCCGAAAGAAGTCGGGTTCATACTGCGCGAGAGCGGGGCACGGGTCTTCATCACCGCCGAACGTTTCGGTCACCATGAGATGCTCAACGACCTGCTGCCGCTCCTTGGCTCGCTGGAGGAGCTGAGGACGGTGATCGTCGTAGCAGAGCAGCCCGGCTCGTACTCGTTTCCTGCGGGATCACCCACCCCGACCACCAGCGCCCCACCCGTTTACCCAGGCGACCTCCCAACAGAGATAGTCGATTTCCCATCTCTGTTGGACAATGAGCAACTCAGCGCGCCAGCGCGGGTGGACCCCTCCTTCCCAGCTCTTATCGCATACACATCGGGCACGACCAGTGACCCCAAGGGGGTCATCCACACGCATCGAAGCCTCGGGTTCGAGGTCCGCCAGCTCTCAGCTCTGCAAGCCGCCCGGGATCGACCACACATCACAGGAGCCCCCGTCGGACATGGGATTGGAATGCTCTCGGGGTTGCTCATACCCGTCTACCGCGGACATCCAATCCACCTGATCGACGTCTGGAATCCATCTGCAGTGCTCGCCGCGATGCTCGAGGCCGGGATCGCAGCGGGTGCTGGTTCGACTTACTTCCTCACCAGCCTTCTCGACTCTAGCGACCTAAAGCCCGAACATCTGAAACTGATGTCAAAGATCGGCCTGGGTGGATCAAGCGTCCCCGCCGCAGTCACCGAGCGAGCCGAGCGGCTCGGCATCTCGATAGTCCGGTCTTACGGATCCACCGAGCATCCTTCCACGACGGGATGTACCCACGATGAGCCTGCCCCGAAACGCCTCTACACAGACGGCAAGCCTCTGGAGGGAATAGAGATGCGAATCGTCGACGCAAGCGGCCGGGACGTAGCCCCTGGCGACGAGGGAGAGATACTCAGCCGCGGCCCTGACCGCTTCCTCGGGTACACCGATCCGCTTCTCAGCGATGAGGCCATCGACGCCGACGGTTGGTACTCGACCGGCGACATCGGCATGCTGGACCCTGATGGATACCTCGTCATCACCGACCGTAAGAAGGACATCATCATACGTGGCGGCGAGAACGTGAGCGCGGCCGAGGTCGAAGGCCTGCTGGCGCAGATAGACGGTGTCGCTGAGGTAGCGCTCGTCGCAGCTCCGGATCCGCGCCTTGGAGAGCACGGCTGCGCGTTCGTACGCATGAGCGACGGGGCCGATCTGCTGAACCTTGACATCGTCCGCAGTCACCTCGAAAAAACTGGCCTTGCGCGCCAGAAATGGCCGGAGGAGATACGTTTGGTCAAGGACTTCCCCCGCACTCCATCAGGGAAGGTGAAGAAGTTCGTCCTTCGCGAAGAGCTCCGGAAGGGGTATGAGAGATGAAAACTAAAGAAGATGCAGAACCCGGATCATCGTCGCCCGAGGATCATGAACGCACCCGAGACCCGGGGAATACCGCGTCCAGGCTCGAGCGGATAAGGCACAGCTGTGCCCACGTACTGGCTCAAGCCACGAAAGAGCGGTTCAGCGAGACCGGCACGGTCCATATAGCAACCGGACCTCCCACCGAGACCGGGTTTTACTACGACTTCGAACTCCCGAGACCTGTCGTCCCAGAAGACCTCGAATGGATCGACCAGAGGGTAAAGGAGATCCTCTCCGAAGGTCACGCCTTCGTACGCTCCGAAGTCGACGAGTCCTCAGCGAGGGAGATCTTCGCGAATGAGCCGTTCAAGCAAGAGATCCTCGATGGCATCCTCGCTGGAAATCTCGATGACAACGGGGTCCACTCCGATGGGGGCCCGCCAGTGCTCAGCACCTACACCCATAGCAGCTTCGTCGACTTGTGTGCTGGCCCACATGTCGACAACACAGATGAGATCTCTCCAGATGCAGTAAAAGTGCTCAACGCAGCCGGAGCGTACTGGCGCGGGGACGAGAAAAGGCCGATGCTCCAGCGCATCTACGGCACCGCATGGGAGACGCGAGAAGCGCTAGACCACTTCCTTTGGCAACGCTCCGAGGCCGAGCGCCGCGACCACCGCAAGCTCGGTCGGGAACTCGACATGTTCATGTTCGATCAAAGTGCGCCTGGGATGCCGTACTGGCTCCCCAACGGGTTGTGCGTTCTCAACCGCCTGCTCGACTTCTCCCGCACCGAACACGAGAAGAGGGGTTACCAGGAGGTATCCACTCCGCTCGTAAATGAGAAGTCGTTATGGGAGACGTCGGGTCACTGGGAACACTACGTCGACAACATGTTCGTGATCCCGATCGACGAGCACCGCACCTACGGAGTCAAACCGATGAATTGCCCAAGTGCGATGATCATCTTCAACCGACGCACCTGGAGTTACCGAGATCTGCCATTGCGCCTCTCGGACCTTGACGTGCTGCATCGCCATGAGCGATCGGGGACCCTCCAGGGTCTCCTGCGCGTTCAGAGCTTCCGCCAAGATGATGCCCACATCTTCCTTGCCGAAAGCGACATCGGCGAAGAACTTGGCCGGATATTTGAGATCATCGAGCTCTTCTACAGCACCTTCGGCCTCGAATACCGGCTCCGGATGGGAACGCGGCCGTCATCATTTCTCGGGGACGTCAACACATGGGATCATGCTGAGAGCGCGCTGAAGCACATCCTTGATGAGAGCATCGGCGGGGACCGCTACGTGATCGCAGAAGGAGATGGCGCGTTCTACGGGCCGAAGATCGACATCATCATGCGCGACGCTCTTGACCGTGAGTGGCAGATGGGAACGGTTCAACTCGATTTCCAGTTGCCGCGCCGGTTCGGCTGCAGCTACGTAAAGCCCGACGGAACACGCGATACCCCCGTCGTGGTGCACCGCGCGATCTACGGCTCGCTGGAGCGCTTCCTGGCAGTCCTATTGGAGCACACCGCTGGCGCTCTGCCACCGTGGCTCGTTCCATGCCACGTAGCCCTGCTCCCGGTCCGCACTGAACACACTGAACCAGCGAAGAACTTGGTCGCGGAGCTCAGTGAAGCATCGCTTTGCGCTCGTGTGATGGAGGCGGCCGAAGGATCGATAGGAGCACGCGTCAGGGAGGCTCGGCTCGCGCGCATACCGTACATCCTCGTCCTCGGAGACCGCGAGGCATCTGGCGGGACCCTCGCGGTGCGCCTTCGCGAAGGCGGGGAGATCCGGGACATCGAGCGCAGTGATGCAATCTCGCGAATGCACCGAACGCTCATTGAGCGGCATCGCACCACGGATGTCGCGTTCGCCGATCTTCTTGGAAACGGGCAGGCAGACCATTGAAACTTGTCCCGCTACCCATCGATAGCCCTGAATCTGGAATTCTCTCGATCGCCGGATGTCTTCGTGGGCTTGTGGCTCATGGCACGCCTCGAACATACCTGACACTTGCGTCGCAGATGACACCTGATATCATCCGTTCTGCTGGGTCGAAGTAAGTTACGTGAAACGAAAGCATGAGCGCGTGCGAACACATCAGCGCAAGCGCGAACAAGACTAACGAATACCACAATTAGGCAGTTAGGTGACAGGTGTAGGCGATAGGTGCGGTCGAAGAGACATGGCGTTGCTGAAGATTCGCCTATCTATACCGACTATCACGACCACATGGACAGGCAAGACTGGCGCATGAACAAGATGAAAGGGGACGGGCATATGGCTACAGGACTCCGAGCAAGGAGGTACCAGGTGATGAGGCACCCTCAAAGGCGGCTCGCACCCACGCTCACCGGACGCTCTTGGCGACAATCTGGGAGTCATCGCGGTTTGATGTCTGCTGCAACGCTCGCTGTCGGGGTCATCGCTGTTGCGGCGAGCACTGCCGGCATCGCGGTACCTGCATATGCAACGGTGCGACCACACTTGGTCCGGTCCGCTCCTTCCCGGGCTTCAGGATCAACATCATCGTGGACCGTGGTCAACAAGCAGCCAGCGGCGATATCGTCGCTCAGTGCCATCTCCTGCCCCACCGCTACAGACTGCGTCGCGGTGGGTTCGAACTTCAATTCCAACACCGCCATCGTGCTCTACACCTCGGATGCCGGGACTACGTGGAGTAGAGGGACCCCACCAAGCACCTTCAACACGCTGACTTCGATTTCGTGCGTAAACGCGTCGGAATGCTTAGCCACGGGCTCGACCTCGAGTTCTACCCCTCAGATGCTCATCGAGACAACCAACGGCGGCGCGACGTGGAACGTCGTCAATACCGTACCAGGCAACGTCGCAGTGCTGAACTCCGTATCGTGCGCAAGCCTGCTGGGATGCGCGATAACCGGCTTAAGCGTGGTAAGCGGAGGAGGCGTAGCAGCCTACATTGGCACATCATCGAACATGGGATTCACCTGGAGCACGGATACTGTACCAAGCTCCATCAAGGCCTTGAACAACGTATCGTGCTTTGGCTCTAACACGTGCATAGCTCTCGGCGCCACAACCGCCACCGCAGCGCCGACAACTGCGATCTACACCACAAACGCCAACTTCGGCACTGCTGGCGTCGCGTGGTCGAGCGCAAACTTGCCGTCAGGAATCACCGCGCTTTCCGGCGTATCGTGCGCAAGCTCCTCCGACTGCTGGATCGTAGGCGCGACTACTACCACCACTGCCTCCGGTACGACCAACACCCCGATGATCCTCAACAGCTCGGCTAACGGTATTGCTGGAGCGTGGCAAACCCAAACCCCCCCAACAGGCGGCACCAGCCTCCAAGGCATCTCGTGCGGGAGCACATCGAACTGCGTCGCTGAAGGCACCGCTGTGGTCTCCCAGGCTTCAACGGGACCCTACGTCATCTACACCACAGACGCTGGCAGCACTTGGACCCAATCCACACCGCCGCCTGGCATGAACTTCCCGAGCGCGGTATCTTGCTCAACCGCTTTGAACTGCACGCTCACTGGGATGTCAAGCGTCTCTCTAGCGCTAGAAGGGTCAGTGACTGCTGGGAAAGCTTGGACAGCTGAGGTCCCACCAGCTGGCTGGGGCTACAACACCATCTCGTGCTCGGTTGCAAGCGACTGCGTCGTCGGAGGATACACCTCCCTTGGAACCAGCTACTCTCTGCGGACCACGGACACGGGCAAGACGTGGCAAAGCTCCTCTCTATCCACGCTGCAAAGCTTTAGCGACATCTCCTGTACTAGCGCGAGCGACTGCATGGCAGTGGGAGTATCCTCGTCCGGCACCGCGATCGTGAAAACCACCGACGGTGGCGCCACCTGGACACCAGTCACAAGCCCCAATCCGAAGGCGTTCATACCCTCGATCTCGTGTACGACATCCAGCGACTGCACCCTGGTCGGCTACTTCGTAGAAAAGGTGGGGCCACCGGTGGTGCTCGCGCCGTTTGTGGCATCAACCACGGACGCGGGTACGAAATGGACCGACCAGTCCACATCCCTGCCATCCGGCTCCGCAGTGATGCTCAACAACGTCTCGTGCTCCACCGCGCTGAACTGCGTCGCAATTGGCTTCAAGACCCTGACCTTCCCATTCGCCCCCGCACTCCTGGTTACCACCGATGGTGGATCAACATGGAGCACACCAAAGGTGCCCAGCACCGTAGGCTCGCTCTCCGCAGTCTCGTGCGCTGTGAACCAGTACTGCCTTGCAAGCGGCATGCCGGCCTTTGGGCTCAGTTCATCCAGCACTAACGTCGCTCTGATCGACACGACCGATGGCGGGACTTCATGGAACACCGTTCCCTTGCCTAAGAACATCGAGGCGATCAACGGTCTCGCGTGCGTGTCTAACGCAACCTCGAAAGACGCCTGCGCTGCAGCAGGAGAACTTGCAGCGACTTCTACTACCTCGGCGACCCCAGCGGTCTTCTTCACAACCAACCAAGGGGTCAGCTGGAACACGCCGGAGTCCATGCCATCGGGCATCGCCACGCTGACCGGCATATCCTGTGCAACTAATTCCACAGCGTGCTTCCTGCTCGGTTACTCCTCGACAGACACTCTCATACTCTCGGATCAGACCGCCCTGGCACCAGTGAAGCCCGTGATTCCTGCGGGATACTGGCTCGTTGCCTCAGATGGCGGGATATTCGCCTTTGACGCGCCGTTCTACGGCTCGATGGGTGGCAAGCCGCTGAACAAGCCGATAGTCGGCATGACCGCAACTCCCGACGGGAAGGGATACTGGTTCGTAGCCTCCGACGGCGGGATATTCGCCTTTGGCGATGCCGCGTTCCATGGCTCGATGGGTGGCAAGCACTTGAACGCCCCGATAGTCAGCATGGCAAGCGACCCAGCGACCGGCGGGTACTGGCTCGTTGCCTCAGATGGCGGGATATTCGCCTTTGACGCGCCGTTCTACGGCTCGATGGGTGGCAAGCCGCTGAACAAGCCGATAGTCGGCATGACCGCAACTCCCGACGGGAAGGGATACT
>JAJZXF010000054.1 GCA_021802485.1 Actinomycetes bacterium
TGCTGACGGCGGCATATTCTCATTCGGCGATGCCGCGTTCTACGGATCGATGGGTGCAAGACACCTGAACGCGCCGATCGTCGGCATGGCTGCAACGCCGGATGGCAAGGGCTATTGGTTCGTAGCTGCTGACGGCGGCATATTCTCATTCGGCGATGCCGCGTTCTACGGATCGATGGGTGCAAGACACCTGAACGCGCCGATCGTCGGCATGGCTGCAACGCCAGGCCCGTCCGCTATCTCAACGATATCCGATGGGTGCAGCTCCCTTGGAGTGAGGTTCATACGGCCGCGGACACCACGTTGTTGAGGTAGCGGGCTGCAAGCACCTGCCTGCGCTCCAGATCCAAGTGGAAGGTGAGGCAGCGGTCCCAGCCCCCGTGCTCATTTAGCGTGGCGGTCGACAAGCGCTCGTAGCTCCAGGACCGCTTCTGCGCCATCGACGGAACACCGTGTGCCAGTCAGAGCCATTCGGTCCTTCACCAAAGAATCGAACTGCCCCCTCGATCACCCCCGTCGTGATCGGTCAACCTTCAGCCAGGGCCTTGGGGTAGTCGAGGTATGGCCTCTTGGCCAGCAGGTAGCCCGCACAGGTGTCGGCCGCCTTGTGTTCTCTTGCGCCAGGTGCAGCTTCGTCGCCTTGCGCCGGACAGCTACTGCTACGATCCCGGCATTGCCTTCCAGCACAGCGAGGGCCTTTCCCCCGACCCACTCCTCTGCAGGCTGGTTCCCAGGGGCAAGATTTCCGAGGTGAATCAGATCGGGCTGGCGGCTAGCACGGGCCCCTGCACAGGGGACAATGGTGGAGTTGGTGTCACTCCAGTAGAAGTGCAGTCAAGGGACTTCTGACTGAGGGTGTGTTTTGCTGCTGAGAGCGGTGTTCGTTGGGGATTTCGTGCTCAGCGGAACAGGTCCTCGCTGGCCGGTCGTATGATCTCGGATGCGACCGAAGACTCTCTCATGAATGCTTTGTCCACCCCCCGTATGATTGCAACCGGCGAGCGGGAAGCCTTTCCCATGACGAGTTCTGCTGCTGCTGCGATCTCATCGGCTACGCATATCTCGGTGGCGAGCAGTGGCCTGCCAAGTGCATCGTAGGTACCCCGAAGGTCTGCGACTGCAGCGACTCCCGCACAGCCGATAGCTACGTCCACGACCCCCCTTCGCCATGTGCGTCCAAAGGTGTCGGAGATGATGATTGCCACGTTCAATGACGTTCGCGCCAGTATCTCATAGCGGATCCGTCGTGCGGAGCGGTCCGGATCGATCGGCAGCAACGCTGCTTGCCCAGCAGGTACGTTGGAGAAGTCGATTCCCGCATTTGCGCAGATGAAGCCGTGGCGGGTCTCGACGATCTGGAGTTCACCACGCTGGCGCAGGACCCGCACGGACTCGGATTCAATGAGCCGCCTCCTTGCGTTGAGGTCTTCGGCGTTGATGTTGACAAGCCTGCCTTCTGCTTTGGAGACGATCTTCTGGGTTACGACGACGACGTCTCCCTCTTCAAGGCACGCGTTAGAGGTTATGAGGTCGGATATCCGATCGCCCGGCTTTACCTCCGGGATGCCTTGCACGGCAAGGATCTGGAGGCCGTGTGGGCTATCTACGGCCATGGGGTAAGTCTGCAGTAACCGAAGGTCCCCGGTTGCCTGGCGGCGTCCCTCGTGGACCTGCTGTGATCGATGTGGGGCTTTGTACGGTTTCAAGCACTGCGCTTGCGAGCGCCTCGGATGCATCGAGGGTGTCCATGATGGTTCCAGTTACTACGCAGTGCATGCCTGCTTTGGCGACCTCTGCGGCTAACTCTGCATCTTGGTCGTCTATGACGAGGATGGATGCGATGGATGCGTAGATCTTTGCCACGCCAGCTGCACTTGGCTCGTGTCCAAGTTCAGCCATGAGGTGGTCTGCCGGCCCTCGAAGTGCCCTGCCGCCGACGATCGGCGATACCGCGACGACGCTTTCTCGCCTGCGCTCCAAGGATGCCCGTATGCCGGGAATGGAGAGGATCGGGGCTACAGACAACAGCGGGTTGGATGGGCAGACGATCACCACGTCTGCAGCGTTGAGTCCGTCGATGACGCCAGGTCCGGGCGTTGCTTGCGTTGCTCCCGCGAATTCGATGGCTTTGACCGGGACCGAGTTCTTCATGCGGACGAAGTACTCCTGGAAGGAAACCTCGGAGTCGTCGAAGAGTGTCAGGCGCGTCTCGACCCGGTCGTCTGTCATTGGGAGTAGGCGTGCTCCGATTTCCCATGCAGAGGCGATCTCCCGGGTAATTGTCGAAAGTGGGGCTCCAGCGGCGATGCGCTCGGTGCGGTAGAGGTGAGTGCCGAGGTCACGATCCCCGAGACGGAACCAGGTATCGGCTCCATAGCGTTCCAGCGAGGTAAGTGCGTTCCATGTTTCCGACGCTAGGCCCCAGCCCCTGTCTGGATCGGATACGCCAGCGAGGGTATAGATCACCGTGTCGATGTCCGGGCAAACGTGCAGCCTATGCACTGTGGCATCATCGCCGGTGTTTATCACAACAGTGATGTCTTCTGCGCTGGCTACCCTTACGAGGCCGCGCAGCAAGCGTGCGGCACCTACTCCTCCTGCTAAGGCTGCAATCTTGAAGCCTCTCGGCCCTGAAGGGCCAGGATTCCGTGTCGACGCCCTGTCTCCCGCCGATACTGCTGGTAGGCCGTAGGGAGCGCCTGGTTCCCGAGGCATGTTGTTCATGCCGCCACCGATGTAGCTGTGGTGGCCTGGTCCGGTACCGGAATGCCGCCGAACACCTCTGTCGCACCACGACTGCGGCGGGTGTGACGGGCTGTGATGCGCGCCGCTGATCGCTGCGAGCGACGAGGTCGGCCTCGGTGCTTGGGTGTTCCGCTCGACCTCGCCATCCCTCCGGCTTCTTGGAGGTGAGGTGCGAACGCCGCAAAGTGTGCTGCGGCTCCCTCTAGGTCGCACGTGTCTGTGCTGGTGCCGTCCTCGCCAACAACGGGATTGACGTACAGGCCGAAGAACGCCGAGAACAGGTCTCGTTGAGCCTCACACCCGCAGTTGGAGCATCGGTGAAAGCGTTGCGAGAGAGGTTTCTTCTCCCGGTGACCACACACACAGGTCTTAGACAAAGCAGTAGTGCGGGTCGCGTAACGGTACGCCTTTCCACCAGCATTCTCGGCTTTGTGGAACAAGAGTGCCATCGCTTCCCCAACTGAACTGTCACGCACTGAGCGCGGGTACATCTTTTGCCATGCAGCGTAGTTCTGTGCTTCTGCTCGCACATTGACCCCGTAGGCAAGTAGTTCGTTGACGAGCTTGCCGTGCAGGGTCGTTCTGGTAACAGCTATACAGCGGTGGAGCTCAGCTATCTGAACGAGGATATGTTCACCTGCCTTGGTCCGGTGCTTCCACCACGCACAGGTCTTGTTGTGCCGTCCCTGCTCATCGAAGCACTGTGGGCTCCCCGCTCTGTGCTGGCGGTCGAGATGGCGCTGCAATCGCCGCAGCTCTGCTTGGATGTCTTCGATACCCTCGGTGAGCACCCGGTGTCCTATGGCTTTGGGAACCGGGTTATGTTGCGCGTCTGCAACAACAACTGACATGATCGACGGCCCTACGTCGGCGCTGATGGTTCCAGTGCCAGTTTCGTGACGTATAGGCGAACACCAGTCGACAACGAACTGAGCACGCAAGCTCGGCCGTCCCCGGGCGATGTTGCGCACGATTCGAGTTTGAATCAGCCTCCGAGCAGCGATCAGGGACTCCAGGCGGCCTCGCTCAACTGCTACCTCCATATTGAGTCTCTTAGTCGCATGTTCAGGCAACGCTTCGACAGAGATTGTCGTCTTCGACCAACGCACGCCCACCAGGTGCCGATCGTCGAGAACTGGCTGAATGTCTCCGTACTTGTCAGAGCACTCCAGCAAGCGCAGTCCTCTGGAGGCGTTCTTGAACCGGGGCTTTCCACCTTTGCCCAGACTCCAGCGGTTCACTGCGTCAAAGGCCCGCGTAGCGAGACGCTGGGCCTCTTGAGCGCCGACGTGATCTCTTACCCATGCTTGCCGCAACCTGGAGCTATAGCTCCTCATTGCGTCTGCGCTGAAGCCGTGGGTGCCTGCTACCTCGTTGAAAGCCTTGTTCCTCGCCACTGACTCTTTCGACTTGGGCGGTCCCATGGGCATTGCCTTGGCCGTGTCGAAGGCTGGGTCTGCTCGCATGTGATTGCAGCGAGCAAGTGACTCTCCAAGACAGGCGTTGTAGACACGCCGACCTGCATCCAGCCTCTTTCTTACCGTGGCCAAATGAGCCAATGTCGGGCGCAGTGCCTGGTTGATGACGTGGCTAGAAGAACCTCGCTCACGCTTTCGGGGATGACGCTTACGCTTCGTTGCTTGGGTTGTAGACGACTTGTTCACTCGCCACATAGTGCCATATGCATGTATCACCACACTGGATACCGGACCTTCATATACACGAGAGGCCGGTTTCAGGTATCGAATCTTCATGTCCACTTGGTATTTGTGACCAAGTACTGACGTCGCGTCTTGGCGAAGCCAATCCTTGTTCGTTGTCACGAGACCCAAGTCGGAAACCTGCGAGGACTTGTCGCACAACCCTCACCGAGTTCAACGTCGTGGAAGACCATGTGCCTCTGCTTGTCGAGTATCCACCCACTGTGCAGATATCTATCCTCGTGAACAGCCCAAAGCGCGTGTCGGCCAGCATCCTGGGAAAAGAGTTCCCCCCGCCACACCTCGAAGTTCCTGTGGGAAGGACACCTCTGGTTGCCGTCGTACTTCGCAGGGTCCTGTCGTAGTGCGCCTCTGTCGGTCGTCTCGGAGTACATTGCTCGCCAGAAGATCCCGCAGCGAGCAAGCAAGACGCATAGCCACCGCCTACCAGCCCAGTACGATGTTCGCTATCTCGGCCCTTCAGGGCCGAGATAGCGCTCACAACCGGACGATCACTTGAGGGTATCCGGACTGAGGCTGTCAAGATCCAACACCGCTGTTTCGGTCGTCGATAGGGGCGTGAGACCAGCCCATTGGCGCGTGCAAGCCTGTCCTCGAGCGAGCGAGCTTCACGCGCATCATGTGTAGGGCCGTAGGATTCTCTCGATGGAGGTCGCGAACGATGCAGGCGATTTGGAAGTGGCAGCTGGGGCTAGCGGCCGCAGGGGCGCGGGCGGTACTGCCCGGGTCATCAAAGTAGCTGTCGACGCCACGCCGCTGCTTGGCCAGCGTACCGGGGTGGGTGAGTTCTGCTCAGGGATCCTCAGGGCGATGGCGGGCATGGAGGAGTTGGACGTGTCAGCATTTGCGGTGAGCTGGCGCAGGCGTGGTGAGTTGGTCCCGCTGTTGCCGCAGGGGATTGCGGCGCTCCAGCACCCGATGCCGGCCCGGCCGATGCACTGGCTTTGGCGGGCTGCATCAAGGCCAGCGGTCGAGTGGTGGGTGGGTCATCCCGACGTGGTGCACGGGACGAACTATGTCGTGCCGCCTACCCGACGTGCGGCAAGGGTGGTGAGTATTCACGATCTGAGCACGGTCAAGTATCCGGAGCTGTGTGAGCAGGCGACTCTCGTATTCCCCGCGTTGATGCGTTCTGCTATTGCGGATGGGGCCTGGGTGGTGGTGCCATCCAGCTTTGTCGCTTCCGAGGTCCAAGAGTCCCTCGGGGCCGCCCAGGACAAAGTTCGGGTGGTTCCCTACGGAGTTCCCACCGCGCGTGCTGCAGCCAGCAACGCGGAAGGCCTCGATGGTGCGTTGGCAAAGGAGCCAGAGAGTGTCGCGTCGCTCCCGGGGTGGGTGAGACGCTACATTCTCGCGCTTGGAACGCTTGAGCCCCGAAAGGACCTCCCGAGCTTGGTTCAGGCCTTCGATGCAATAGCTGGCGAACGCAAGGATCTGGCTCTCGTGGTAGCCGGTCGAGATGGCTGGGGTGCGGGCGCGTTCGATGAAGCTGTCTCGCGGGCTCGCTTCTCAGGCCAGGTTCTGAGGCTCGGTTATGTGAGCGAAGCGGACCGAGATCAGCTGCTTGCAGGGGCAGCAGTGTTCGCCTACCCGTCGTTGTACGAGGGATTTGGCTTCCCGCCGCTCGAGGCCATGCGGGCAGGAGTCCCCGTTGTTGCCACGACCGCCGGCTCCCTCCCAGAGGTCGTGGGTGGTGCAGCGATAACAGTCGAGCCCGGAGATGTGGATGCGCTTGCAGGCGCGCTCGAGATGCTCCTTGATTCGTCTGAGGTTCGATCGAGGCTAATAGCGATGGGCAAGGCGCGATCTGCGGAGCTGACTTGGGACAGGTGCGCACGCGGCCTGCTCGATGTTTACCGCGCCGCGACTGTGCAAAGCTCGTAGGACGTTGGAGCGAACCGTGGAAGCGATGATCGTTGTCGAACAGTTGCGCAGGCCGATTCCCGGTGGCATCGGCACACATATCCGCGGCCTGCTGAAGGGCCTGGGCGAGTGCCTCTGCTCAGAAGATGCTGGAGAGCAGGCTGCTAGGTCGCTTGGTGGGCCAGAGAGCCCGTTGAAGGTGAGCCTCCTGGCGAGCAGGCCTAGCCGCGATGGCGAGCCCCTCGATGACCTTGGGTTTCCGATCCTCACGTCGAGGATGCCGAGCCGCCTTCTAACCCGCGCCTGGGAATTGGGAGTTGTTCGCGCTCCGCACGGCATCGATCTTCTCCATGCGACATCGCTAGCCTTCCCAGCTACTCGAGGTGCTCCGCTGGTCGTCTCGGTTCATGACCTAATGTGGAGAACCGTTCCCGAGACGTTTCCCTCAAGGGGCCGGCGATGGCACGAGCGTGCTCTGCGTCGGGCGCTTTCGCAGGCAGCGGGTTTTGTGGTCCCATCGCAAGAGACCGCATCGTCGCTGGTAGCTGCAGGTGCGCCGCTTGACGCGGTGGAAGTTGTTGGTGAGGGGGGTGATCACATGCCACCGCCTGATCTTGTCGGGACAGCGAGGCTCCTGGATGTCCTCGGGGTGGATGGGGAGTACGTGCTCTCTGTCGGGACCCTCGAGCCAAGAAAGAACCTCCAAAGGCTCTTCAGCGCTTTCGGCGTGGCAAGGACGAAGGCTGCAAAGAACCTCTCTTTGGTGGTGGTTGGCCCCAGAGGTTGGGGGGAGATGGCCCGGCCCGTTCCCGGGGTGAAGCTTGCGGGTGGGGTTCCCGCGGGGATCCTGTCAGGGCTTTACTCGCGAGCGTTGTGCCTCGCCTACGTGCCGCTTGCAGAGGGGTTTGGCTTGCCGGTTCTCGAGGCAATGCGCTTCGGGACGCCGGTGATCGCAAGTCCGATGCCAAGTGTTTCTGAAGGAGTGCTGCGGGTGAACCCGCTGGATGTGGATGAGATCGCCGGTGAGATATTGCACATTGTGCTCGATCCCTTGTTGCGATCCCATCTGGGAGATCTGGCTCGTAAGTCTGCAGCGGAGCTCACCTGGGCGAAGGTGGCGCTCCGGCACTTGCAAGCGTGGCGGCGTTTCTGTTGAGTGCAGGGTCTGGAAGCGTCTCGCTCAGATTGCGGCGATGACTCCGGAGCAATTGCGCCGAGGGGCGCGTATCTCGGTATCTTTGGACGTAAGTGCCGTGCCGGATCAGCTGGTGGGCGTTGGCCGCTACGTTGTCGGAATCGTTTCCGCGTTAGCTGCAAGCGAGAATGTTGAGCTGTGTTTGATCTCGCGCCGTGGAGACCGCGAGCGCTGGCACGAGCTCCTTCCTGGCGGGCGTGTATGGCCAGTGGTTCCCCGATCTCGCCCCGCGCGGCTCGTCTGGGAGCAGGCCGCGATGGGCAGCCTGGTCAATCGTTCTGAAGTCCGGGTCCATCACAGCCCCCACTACACGATGCCGGAGCGATGCCGGGTACCGACGGTTGTGACCGTTCATGACATGACCTTCTTTGATCACCCGGAGTGGCACGAACGCGGCAAGGTGGCCTTCTTCCGTCGTGCGATCCGCGTAGCCGCTAGGAAGGCCGACGTCGTCATCTGTGACAGCTTCAAGACTGCGCGCAGGCTTGAGGAGGTATGCAATCCCGTGGGACTGGTGTCAGTGGTTCATCTTGGCGTGGATCTCGAGCGTTTCAGCTCGCTTGAGCCAATGGCGGGTGAGGACAGGCTTGCTCTCGGGCGCTTCGGTGTAGAACAGCCATATATCGCCTTCGTCGGTACCCTGGAGCCTCGCAAGGGGGTGCTCGCGCTCGTGCGTGCTTTTGACGAAGTTGCAGCGGCGAATCCAGATATTACGTTGGTTCTCGCTGGTAAGGATGGTTGGGGGATGGAATCCCTGGGTGCGGAGATCTCGGCTATTCATCACGCCAATCGTGTTCGCAGGCTTGGTTATGTGCCAGAGCCGCTGGTCGCGCCCCTGCTTAGGTCGGCCGCAGTGGTCGTCTACCCGTCCTTCGAGGAAGGGTTCGGGTTGCCGGTCCTTGAGGCTCTCGCCTGTGGTGCCCCGGTGGTCACCACCAGAGGCTCTGCGATGGAAGAGGTCGCGGGTGACGTTGCGTGGCTTGTGGAGCCTGGGAACGTCGAGGAGCTTGCTTGGGCGATCACCTCGGCAATTTGCGAGGATTCCAGAGCGGCGGATCGCCGCAGGGAAGCCGGGGTGGCGAAGGCGTCTGAGATGTCCTGGGCCTCTACCGCGGAGGGTCATGTGAGGGCGTATCTCGCAGCGCTTGGTCATTGAAGGTGCTGTTGGGTGCTCCCGAGCTGATGGAGCAGTGCTGCTCGCGGGTGGTGTTCAGGTCGTCGCGGGGAGGCGGGTGTGGTGTTCAAGTATGGTGGCCGCGATGCATGCTCTGATCACAGGAAGTAGCGGCTTCGTCGGCAAATGGCTTGCTGCTCATCTTCGAGAGATGGGCGATGAACCTGTCGCGCTAGGTGCCGGGGTGGATGTTGGCGATGCTCCGGCAGTTCGGAGCGCTGTGAATGACGCTCGGCCAGACGTGATCTATCACCTTGCTGGGTTCTCGAGCGTGGGTGGGTCGTGGGATGATCCTGGTGAGGTCTTCAGGGTGAACGCACTTGGTACTCTTCGGGTCTTGGAGGCAGCAGCCTCCTGTAAGCCGACTCCAGCGGTTCTGGTGGTGAGTTCTTCTGAGGTATACGGCACCGTGGCCGAGAACGACCTCCCGATTAGCGAGGACAGCCCGTTGCGGCCGGTGACTCCATATGCAGCTAGTAAGGTGGCTGCGGAATTCCTCGGCCTGCAGGCCTTTCTTGGCCGAGGGGTTCCCGTGATGATAGTACGTGCGTTCAACCACGTCGGTCCGGGACAGTCCAGAGGGTTTGTCGTATCAGCGCTAGCGTCACGCGTGATCGAGGCTCAGGTCGCTCACACGAAGGTGATACGGGTAGGGAACCTAAGTGCTCGTAGAGACTTTACCGATGTGAGGGATGTCGTACGGGCGTACCGGATGCTGATGACCGGGGGGGTTCCGGGTGAGGTTTACAACGTGTGCTCGGGCAGGGATGTTGCGATCTCCTCGATTCTTCGACGTCTGTGCGAGATCGCAGGCATCGATCTGGAGGTTGAGGTGGACCCGCAACTCGCAAGGCCAGTGGACATACCGGTCTTGCGAGGGGACGGATCACGCCTTGCGAGCGCAACGGGATGGGTTCCAGAGATCTCTTTGGATGACACCTTGAGCGCAGTTCTTGGTGACTGGCGTGAAAAGCTCGGCGCCTGAGCCGTAAATTACCTGCCAGCGGTTGGTATGCGATCTCGCGTATAGCCACGCGAGGCCGGCTTGGTCACCTTGCCGGCGCGGATGCATGAGGTGCACACGTAAAGGCGCTTTCTCGCGCCGTTCACCTCTGCACGGACTTTCTGGATATTCGGCTTCCACCAGCGCTTTGTGCGACGGTGGGAGTGGCTGACGTTCATGCCGGTCGACGGCTTTTTGCCGCAAATCTCACATATGGCTGACAATGCGTACCTCGCTGTAGCTAGTTCAGGTATAGCTGATCGCGGCGCTCGCTGACTTGGTCAAACGCCTGGATATCCGTCTACGGAGCCGACTCTTCGAACCCGGACGTAGGGCCTTGGTAGCAGTACGGGATTCTCATCGGCTCCTAAGCAGGTTAGCATCCACATTGATGGGAGCGCTCGAAAATCTTGCAGCATGCGATCTTTGGTCACTGATGACCTTGTACAGGGACGCGCTTCGCGCCCATCAAGAGGTCATCAACAGGCTGAACGTCTACCCGGTTCCCGACGGTGACACGGGGACGAACATGGCCCTGACCGTGGAAGCGGTGGTGAATGAGCTGGCGAGTCTTGTTGAAGAAGATGCCAGTGAAACAGGAGAGCCACCAGGCGAAAGCGCTGGTGAGTCCATGGGGTCGGGAGCCGAGGGCAACGGCGGAGTCCGTGGAGAAGGCCGTGGCTGCGATGGAGACTTGGAGCTAGCCGCGGTCTGCAAGGCGATCAGCCATGGGTCGCTGATGGGAGCCAGGGGAAACTCGGGAGTCATACTCTCACAGATCCTGCGTGGTATGACGGGCTATTTCGAAGACGCGAGCAAAGTCGGGGCAAAGGAGCTCGCAGAGTCGCTCATAGTCGCGAGCGACGCTGCAAGCCAGGCGGTGATGCGTCCGGTTGAAGGCACCATACTCACGGTGGCCCGCTGTGCTGGAGAGGCTGCCGGATCTGCAGCGGAGGCCGGCTCGACCCTGATTGAGGTTGTAGATGCCGCGAGAGTTGCGGCCGCTGACGCTCTTGCGAGAACGCCCGAGATGTTGCCGGTGCTTGCAAAGGCAGGAGTTGTCGATGCTGGCGGCGCTGGATATGTGCTCTTTTTTGATGCACTGGCTTCGGTGGTGGATGGTCGCCCGCTGCGTGAGCCCCAGCATGGCGCATCGCAGACATCTGAGAGGTCTGATCTTCTGCGCTCGACAGCGTTCATGGATAGCGCTGGTGAGCCCGGGACGGGTACGCACCAGCGGGAGGGTGTTGACGGCGTATCGCCCGGTGGGCATGCAGTCGACAGTCTTCGTTACGAGGTCATGTACCTGCTTGACGCTCCGGACACCCTGATGCCTGCGTTCAAGGACGTGTGGGCGGGAATTGGCGACTCGATTGTTGTCGTCGGTGGCGGTGGGCTTTGGAACTGCCACATCCACACAGACGACATTGGCGCGGCGATTGAGGCAGGGATCGACGTGGGCCGGCCTAGGGACATCAGGGTGACGGACCTCTCCGAACAAGTTGACGAGGTCGGCTGGGTTCGCGAGGGTTCTCTCGCTAGCCTCGACGAGGATGACGAACTCCAGGGTCCGCCTCCAGTCACCTCGGTTGTGGCTGTTGCCACCGGCGACGGGGTACGCAGGATCTTCCGGTCGCTTGGCGTCCACCGGGTCATCGCAGGCGGGCAGTCGATGAACCCATCCACGGCTCAGATTCTGGATGCAGTGGAGGCTGTCCCAGCGGGGTCAGTCATTATTCTTCCCAACAATGACAACATCTTTCCTGTAGCCAAACAGGTGCATGCCTTGACCGAGAAACAAGTGCGTGTCGTGCCGACGAGCGGGGTCGCTGAGGGGTTTGCAGCCTTGCTGGAGTACGACCCACAGGCGGACGTTGACAGCAATGCATCAGCAATGGAGCTTGCTACAACCAGGATCGTCTCGGGAGAGGTGACCCAGGCGGTGCGGGCTTCGGATACTCCGGTGGGTCATGTGGACGCGGGTGACTGGCTGGGTCTTTCTAGGGGGGGACTGGTAGTTGTTCGCCGGAGTCTGGTTGAAGCAGCGGTGGACCTTCTTGCCCGTCTTGTGAGTTCCGAGCATGAGATCGTGACCCTCATAGAGGGCGAAGGGTCCGGTGCAGGCGATACCAGAAGGATTGGCGGGTGGCTAGGTGATACCTTTCCCAAGGTCACCGTTGAGGTCCATCACGGTGGCCAGCCGCTCTACCCGTACCTGTTCAGCATCGAGTAGGGGATGCCCAGGGCACCCGGCACAATCAGCTCAGTCGCTGCCTCGGGCACCGAGCAGATCAGAGGCCGGAGCATGGGCTTTCTGGCTCGTACATCCGTCGGGGAGCTGAAAGGCGTCGGACCTAAGAGCGTCGAGGCGCTCGAAGAGATGGGGATCAGCACGGTTCTGGATCTCATCTGCCACTATCCGCGTCGTTACCTCGATCGTACCCAGCAGGCGAGTTTGGCCAACATGGTGCCAGGGGAGCAGGCGGTGGTGCTCGCGAGCGTTCGCAGGACAAGCTCGCGCCCCCTCAGAGGACGTCGAAGGCTCGTCGAGGTGGATGTCCACGACGGCACAGGCTGGCTTCGGTGCACCTTCTTCAATCAACCCTGGAGGGAAAGACAGCTCTCAGAAGGGACTCAGGTCGCACTCTTTGGCAAGCTGGAGCTTTACCAGGGACGGCGTCAGATGACCAACCCCGTAGTCGACTTGGTGGGAGATCGAACTCGTAGGATCGTCGCTGTTTACCCTTCTTCGGAGAAGGCTGGTGTCGCAACTTGGGAGATCGCATCCTGGGTTGACGAGGCTCTTCGCAGGGCAGGCCCGCTTGCTGATCCGTTGCCTAGCGAATGGCGCTCGCGGCTTGGCCTTGCAGACAGGACGTCTGCGTTCAGGGGAATCCATGTTCCCGAGTCGTTGCGTGAAAAGGAGGTCGCGCGCCGCAGGCTCGCGTTTGATGAGTTGCTGCGTCTGCAGATCGTGCTTGTGATGAGGAAACGACTGCTGGAGTATCGCTCGGAGGGGATCTCGCACCGGCTGTGTCGCGCTGGGGCCCCCGATGGTTCTGGGGGCTCTGACAGTTCGTTGCTGGATGAACTCATCACGGAGCTTCCGTTCAAGCTGACGCAGGCCCAGCTGACAGCGATCGAGGAGGTGTGTGCTGACATGGCTTCAGAGCACCCGATGCACCGGCTCCTCCAAGGTGATGTTGGAGCAGGTAAGACAGTTGTTGCTCTTGCGGGACTCCTCGTGGCGGTTCAGAGTGGCCACCAGGGGCTTCTCATGGCGCCCACTGAGGTCCTGGCTGAGCAGCACTACTTCGGACTCCGGTCGCTGCTTGCGAAAATGACCGTCCAGGACACCGGGCGGATTGAGGCAAGGCGACCTGTTCGTGTCGAGCTGCTTACGAACAGAACCTCCAGGGGTCGCAGGGATCGGCTCAGCGAGCAGTTGCGCACGGGTGAGGTGGACATTCTGGTAGGCACGCACGCGCTACTTGGCCAGGACGTGCGCTTGGCCTCGGCAGGGCTTGTCGTGATTGACGAGCAGCACCGGTTCGGGGTCGAGCAGCGAGCCGTGTTGAGGGACCAGGGCCGCATCGGTACCGGCAAGACCCCAGATCTGCTTGTGATGACAGCTACGCCTATTCCCCGCACTGCAGCGATGACGGTCTATGGCGATCTCGACGTGAGCGTCTTGGGCGAGTTGCCACAAGGACGGGTACCGGTGACTACGAAGTGGGTGCGCGAACCATCATCCGAGACAGCGGTTTGGGAGAAGGTGAGGTCGGAGATCGCGGCCGGCCGGCGTGCCTACATCGTTTGCCCGCTCATTGAAGGCAGCGACCGGATGGAGGCGCGGGCCGTCGTGGCCGAGCACAAGCGGCTACAAGAGGGTCCCCTTGCTGGGGTCGCGCTGGCGTTGCTGCACGGCCAGATGCCATCTCGGGAGAAAGAGGCCGTTATGACTGCCTTTCGGGATGGGGACGTGGGAGCTCTGGTGACAACCACCGTCATTGAGGTAGGCGTGGACATAGCCGAGGCAACTGTGATGGTCGTCGAGGACGCCGGGCGTTTTGGGCTCGCGCAGCTACATCAGCTGCGCGGGCGTGTCGGGCGCAGTGGGCTCCCATCGTGGTGCTACCTGCTTGACTGGTCGGCTTCGGAGGACGGCGTCCGGCGCCTCGAGGCGCTGGAGCGGACGACCGACGGGTTTGCTCTAGCTGAGGTGGACCTGGAGATCAGAGGGGAGGGAACGGTGCTCGGTACTCGCCAACAGGGGAGGAATGACCTGCGTCTAGCGTCCCTTCGAAAGGATCAAGAGCTTGTCCTTGCTGCGCGCAGGGTTGCCGAGGACCTTGTGGGTCGCGACTCTACGCTGCATGCGCACCCGCTTCTTGCTGATGAGTTGAGGCTGTTCATTGACGAGGAGGACGAGGCGTTCTTGTTCAAGAGCTGAGCTTCGTGGGCCGGCTCTGGCCCACTGCTGCTCACCCGCTTCGCTGGCTGGGCGACCCGCGAACTTGGAGCGGGTCTGCCGCTTGGGGGTGGCACGATTCGCTGGATCGTTCGCGGCGTTGGGAGAAAGCAGCCCCAATGGTTGAAGTTAAGATGGCTAGGTACCTCGCAGCAATGCCGTAATCATACAGTTGCGCGATATACCAGCGAGCTGTGGCGCCAAGGTGGGATGGAACCGTGTGTCTTGTTGGTGACCATGCGAAGTGGAGGTATGTGAATGAGTTCACATAGTCTATTGCGCCGCCTCCGGCCAGCACCCAAGACGTCCATACAGGCCACTCGGCGAGCAGCGCGAACGCGAGCAGCCATAGCATGTACTGCGGGGAGAATACCTTGTTCACCATCAAGAAGACCGCAAACGCGAAGGCGGATGCCCGTGGAACGGATCCGCCGTGGAGCACATGGCGGACGAGGAGCAATAGTGCAGCCAAGACGATCATGAACGTAACCGCATCGACTGCTGCAATTGCGATTCCCTTGCCGCCTCTTGATGCGTTGAAGGTGTAGAAGGTCTGCCAATTGTGGAACCCGAGGATCATGAAGGGGGCATTGATTACGATGCTTACTGCGCTGAAGCTGGTCGCCATCTTGCGTAATGGCTTCCGGGATCCGTCTCGCCAGAGCTGCGCAGCAATAAAGGGTAGGTAGAAGATCGGGAAGAGCTTGGCGAACACCGCAAGAGAGAAGACCGCTCCAGATGCAGACCAGCGCTTGTCAGAGTAGAGCTTGTAAGCGAGCAGCATCAAAAAGATGCCGAGGATGTCCCAGTTGAGGAAGAGGTAGACGAGCAGCAAGGGCGAGATTGCGAACAAGTAGTAGCGCTGGGGCACGAGCTTGTAGAGCAGCCACAGCACCCCAATGGCCATTGCCCACTCTGCGATCACATTCGCGAGGAAATAGCCTTGGACTCCGGGAAACCACGCTGTCAACCAAGCGAATACTCCGGTTACCACCGGGTACTCGATCGGAACGTGGATATATGGTATCCCGTGGGTATAGAAGCCGTGCTCCTGGTAGAGCCACGGCAAGTCGGAGTACGCGAGGTGGGCAAATGACCATGTGTGGTACCCTTTGACATGCCCGTTCGCGAGTGCGACACCGGCAGGCGGTCGAAGCCGCAGGTAGCCCCAGACTGACCACGCGGTTACCGCAAGAGCGCACAACCCGAAGCGAACTCGTGGCTTCTCAGCGCGCCTGCGGAGTTCGGCGAGGGTGGTTGTTACGTGATGGGGCAGTGTCGACGAGGCTGCTGGGGAAGCTGGAGCGGGGTCACTGACAGGTATGCCATCACTCCGGTCGTCAACGTCGGCTGATGTGCGGGGTGGACTCATACCCGCGACGTCTTCTTTCTTGGATCGCGACAGCGATCAGCGACTTTGTGAATGTGGCGATCTTGCACAGCGGTAACGGTAGCGCAATGGAGCAGGTCGACGAGGTGCGCCTCGACGTGGTTTGCGTTAATTCGCCTGCTCCACAGTTATGCTGGGTTCCGGCACGCCTCGGCGTTCACCAGCTACTCTTGGTTCGTGGAGCCCTCTCGGGGAAGGAACGTCTGTAGAACGAGCAACGCAGGAACACGGCTGGAGCGATGGATCATCGTATGCGGATTCTCCTCATAGAAGACGAGAAAAAGCTGGCCACCGCGCTCAAACGGGGCCTCGAAGCAGAGGGCTTCAGTGTTGATGTCGCCCATGACGGTACCGAGGGGCTTTGGATGGCCCGCGAGAGCGAGTTCAGTGTGATCGTCTCTGACATCATGCTTCCCGGGACGAATGGCTTCAAAATATGCTCAACCCTTCGTCAGGAGGGCAACTGGACTCCCATCTTGATGCTGACAGCGAAGGACGGCGACCTGGACGAGGCTGAGGCTCTTGACACGGGAGCAGACGATTACTTGATCAAGCCGTTTTCCTTTGTGGTGCTAGTAGCTCGGATACGTGCCCTCTTGCGACGAGGCGCACTGGAACGTCCGCCAGTCGTTGAGGTTGGCGACATCTCGCTCGACCGTTCGGCGCACCGAATATGGAGAGGGTCCACGGAGGTGGAACTCACCCCAAGGGAGTTTTCCCTGATGGATCTGTTCATGAGCAATCCGGGGACTGCGCTTCACAAGCGGGATATCTTGGATCAGGTGTGGGACGACGACTTTGAGCGGGATCCGAACATTGTCGAGGTTTACGTTGGTTACCTGCGCCGCAAGGTCGATGAACCGTTTGGAAGGCGATCCATCCAGACGGTTCGCGGGATCGGCTATCGCATGGAAGCTCATGGAGGCTGATCAGGGGTTGCGGCCGGAGTCAGCTCAACTTCAAGGCTCGTTGAAGATTGCGTGAGTCCCGACTCGGCGCCAAACGACGTGAGGGTCACCTTCCCTGATTGGGTCGCAGTACTCGAATGTCGCCCGTCCGTCACCAGCCCAGGTCATCTCGAATATGTCGGTCGCTCCCTTGATTCCCCTAACTCGGAGACCCGTACGAAAGCCCTTCCGGCCGTCAAGGTCCTCGACGAACTGGCTGACTGCGACGAGGAATGCTGCCTGCAGAGCTGGCGTGAGGGCGTCAAAATCCTTACCAAAACGGGCCAGCCAGGAATACGTCGGCACTGCTTCTCTATGACGACTGTCGACTACGCCGACTGGCTCGGTCGCGGAGTGCGGTTATGAAGTCCTCGCCAGACTCGAACGTTTGGATCGTCCCAGCCGCTCGATCACCGTCGGCTTCCCGCTCTCCTGATTGCCACTCAGGTGTCCAAAACCATACCTGGGTGGCGTCTACTAGCTTCTGAGGTCGCAGCAAGATGCCGTCGTGGGTGATCTCAGCGTCCAACAGGTCGCCTTCCTCCAGACGAGCGGCCCTCCGAATCTCATCCGGCAGGGTCAGCTGGCCCTTTGCCCGTAGCGTTGTCCGTGCCACACATCGATCCTATATTCCTATAGTCGTACTGTCCAACTGTCCAACTGTACAACTGTACTCCGATACGACCCGCAAGCCCCGGGCTATAGCCTTGGGGTCAAGGGGCGCTGGTGCCCCAGGCGCCACAGCCTGAGTTGTCTGCCAGCGCGACATGCCCCTCCCTAGAATGGTCACGATGGCACATGCAGGCTACCGATTGAGCGGGAACGTGGTTTATTCGGTCAAGTACCACCTGATCTGGTGTCCGAAGTACCGTCGGCGGGCTGCGAAGTACTGTCGGTGGGCACTGCTTGGCGAGGGTAGAGGCGTAGCTCGCCGAGATGATCCGCTGGCTTTCGCAAGCGCAGGCGCGGTGTTCCGACCTTTGTTCACACAATCTGCCTCATGCCCAACCCGGACAAGGCGAAGAAGATCGAGACCCGCAACGAGGCGGGGAGGAGGGTTCGCAGCGCCTGTCTCGGGGAGTGCTTCCGGCGAATCGAGAGGATCACGGGCGACCCTGGTTTCGAAAAGGGTCGTGTGCTGGCGATGCAGGTGGACTCCACGTCGGACCCTGAGTGCTTGGCTCTGTGCTTCGAGCTGGGTGGACTTTGCTTTTACAGAGTGGTCGGTCATGTTCCTTGGCCCGGCACCTCGTCGGCACGATTTGCGCGAGCACGGCTGCTCGCAGCAAGCCGAGGAACTTGCCACACGGGCCTACGGGGTTGCAAGCTACTGGTTCGCTGGTAAACGATGCAGGCCTTGGTTCAAAGGAGCGGGCCACGTCCTCCACAGCCTGATTGTGGAGGACGGGAACAGGGGCATCAAGATCGCAGCAGCACAAGACTGGTCCGGGATCGCTTGGGGCGGGTCGTCTCTACTCACGTGGGATGCGACCAAGGCTGGCAACCCGCACATGCGAGTGAGCCTGGATGGAGCTGGCTTCACAATGAGTGTAGCGTTGTCGCACCTGGCCGGTGCTAAGCAAGAGGGCGAGGATCACACGACCCATAGTGCACCACGCATCACGGGTGGCCTGTGGGTGCCCGAGAAGTACCGTGGCTTGCTCGTTCAGTGGCTGTCCTCACCCGAGGCCTACTCGGTGGAGCTGATCCGAAGCGGGGACCTGTTCCGAGCACACATCACAGGCCCGAGTGGGATGGAGCCGGCAAAGCCCAACCTCTCCAAAGGCGTGCTCGCCTTTGATGCGAACCCTGACGGGTTGGCATTCCACAACCGCGATCCTGAGGGTAACACCGAGCGATTCCGAGATGGGTTTGTGCTCACCCGGACAGCGAACACGACGAAGTACGAAGGCGAGTGTCACATCGGTATCGGAAACGGCGTCATCTGGATCAAGGTACCGGCCTTGGCCAATGGATCAACTAGCAGGCGTGACTACTTAGCAGGCGTTGTTGCAAAGCTCGCCTGTGAAGTGGCTACGCAACTCGCCAAGCCACTTGCCTTCGAGGCCCTCGGGTTCGCGAAAGGCCACGACACCAACGGATCCTTCA
>JAJZXF010000055.1 GCA_021802485.1 Actinomycetes bacterium
CAGGGCCGGGAAGTGGGAACGAAGAGACGGACACCAGCGCCGTAGAGGGGGCCGCATGATACAAGTCATGCCTGGACCTCACGGTAGACGGTCCGGAAGCTCGGCCCTTCAAGGCCGAGTAGTTCACGTCCTACCATAGCGAGGTGAGCGAGATCGAGTGAAGGCGAGAGAGCGTTACAGGCGTGCCGTCAACTCCACGATGGAGGTCGCGCGTGATCTGTTCGATCAGCGAAGGCCACTTGGGCGTCTAGCGCTTACCCAGGTAGCAATGATCGCGGGTGACACCCTGGTAACCGTGTCGCTTGCCGGGTCACTTTTCTTCTCCATCTCTCCAGATGCAGCAAAGGGGAAGGTGATTCTTTACTTGCTGCTGACGATGGCGCCATTTGCTGTGGTCGCGCCCGCTCTCGCGCCGATTCTGGATCGTGGCCGCGGCTCGAGGCGAACAATGGCGGTCCTTTCCGGGGTCGCTAGAGCGCTGCTTTGCATCGTGATGGCATCGAGCGTGCATAGCCTGCTGCTCTTTCCTGAGGCTTTTGCTGTTCTCGTGCTGTCGAAGCTCTTCATGATCACGAAGAGCTCTCTCGTCCCCGTTGCGGTTGAGGGGCGGATGGAGCTTTCCGTCGCCAATTCACGCCTCGCACTCGTTGGTGCGCTCGCTGGGTTCGTTGCAGCGGGTCCAGGAGCGCTGTTCATAGTGATCCACTTCCTCGGGGCCCCATGGCTATTGCGAGTCGATTCGATCGTCTATTTCATCGCTGCGGGTGTAGCGCTGCGATTGCCGCGCGCCAGCATGCGACCCACGCGGCGCTCTGGCGACCTTCTCCCGCCAGTTGAGGCAAATCCACAGGGATCACCAGGTGACCTCCCGTACTCCCCGCTAGGGGACCGTGGGCGAGCTCAGGGTGAACTCGCGGCGCCTGAAGGACCGTTTCGGCATCTCATACCCGCGGACGCTTTGCTCGCTGCATCCGCGATGTCCGTGTTGAGGGGGTCCCTCGGATTCCTCACCTTCCTGCTCGCGTTCGCCCTCCGCCGAGATCACGCTGCTACCTGGTGGTATGGCCTAATCATCGTTGGAAGTGGCCTCGGGGCGATCTTGGGATCGCTGACGGTGCCCTACCTTCGGCGCATGTTGCACGAGGCCCACATCCTGCTACTCGCACTTTGCTCAGTAGCTGTTCTCGGTGTCATCTCCGCTGTCTTTGACGCGCGCATTGCGCAGGTACTTCTCGCCGCGGTGGTGGGCTTCTCTGCTGCAGTTGGCAAACCGTCCTTTGACGCGATCGTGCAAAAGGGCGTCCCGCCAGCCGCTCAGGGCCGGGCGTTTGGAAGGTTCGAGACGCGTTTTCAGCTCGCCTGGGTGGTCGGCGGCCTAGTGCCTGTGCTTGCGTCACTGCCCGTCCGGGCGGGTGACATCGTCATCGCATCGATTGCGATGGTCACTGGTGCGTCCTATGCCAGTGCGCGCAGGGCACTTCGCAATCACCGTACCCAGTACAGGAGCGGAGGCTGACCAATTTCGTTCGTCGGCTCACTCCTTTTCGAGGTGGTCTTCGAGCAAGGTGAACTCGGCCAGGAGCTCTGCTGGCAGCCGGTTGCCGAATACTGCAAAATGTTCCCTGATAAGTGGTAACTCGGAGCGCCAGTCGTCAGCATCGACACGCAGCAGCATCTCAAGGTCCGCCTCGGTGACATCGAGGCCCGAACAGTCAATGTCTGCCGGTGACGGAGTCATGCCGATCGGGGTTCGCACCGCGCCGGCAGAGCCAGTAACTCGCTCGAAGATCCATTTCAACACGCGTGAGTTCTCTCCGTACCCCGGCCAAAGCCACCTGCCCGCGGGATCCTTTCGGAACCAGTTGACGTAGAAGATCTTTGGAAGCAGATCTGGGTTGGCGGCCTTTCCGACGTTGAGCCAGTGGGCGAAGTAGTCCGCCATGTTGTATCCGCAGAACGGTAGCATCGCGAACGGATCCCTACGTAGCTTGCCGACGGCGCCCGCTGCAGCAGCGGTGGTTTCAGAGGACATGATCGAGCCAAGAAAGACCCCGTGTTGCCAACTCAAAGACTCCGACACGAGCGGGACCACCGAGGATCTCCGTCCACCGAAGAGGATCGCGGAGATAGGCACGCCAGCTGGGTCCTCCCACTCAGGGGCCATCGATGGTCCCTGAGACGCAGGTACCGTAAAGCGCGCGTTCGGGTGCGCAGCAGGGGTTCCGGAGTCTGGGGTCCAGTCCCTGCCCTGCCAGTCGATTAGATGCGACGGTGGTTCTGGTGTCATGGACTCCCACCACACGTCACCGTCATCGGTGAACGCGGTATTCGTGAAGATCGTGTTCTTGGTCATGGTGAGCATCGCGTTCGGGTTGGTCTGCATGCTGGTTCCGGGCGCTACGCCGAAGAAGCCGGCCTCGGGGTTTATGGCTCGCAGCTGTCCCTCGGAGTCGAGCTTCATCCAGCAGATGTCGTCTCCGATGGTCTCGACCTTCCAGCCTGGAAGGGTTGGTACGAGCATCGCGAGGTTGGTCTTGCCGCAGGCGGAGGGGAATGCTCCGGTGATGTAGCGCACCTGTCCGTCGGGTGAGGTGAGCTTCAAGATCAGCATGTGCTCTGCTAGCCACCCGCCGTCGCGAGCCATCGCCGAGGCGATTCGGAGCGCGAAGCACTTCTTGCCCAGCAGAGCGTTGCCTCCGTAACCGGATCCGTAGGAGATGATCTCGCGTGTCTCGGGGAAGTGGACTATGTACTTGTTGCCGAGCGAGTTGCATGGCCATGGAGAGTCAGCTTGCCCTGGCTCCAGCGGTGCCCCGACAGAATGTAGGCAGGGTACGAAGTCTCCTTCGGGCCCGAGGGCGTCGAGGACTCGCTGGCCCATGCGCGTCATGATCCGCATAGACATTGCTACGTAGGCTGAGTCGGTGAGCTGAACACCGGTATGGGCTATGGGTGATCCAAGGGGGCCCATCGAAAACGGCACGACGTACATAGTCCGCCCCCGCATGGAAGCCTTGAAGAGCACGTTGAGCTTTTCGCGCATCTCCTGGGGATCCATCCAGTTGTTGGTGGGACCTGCATCAGCGGGGTCCTTCGGGCAAACGAACGTCCGGTCCTCTACGCGCGCCACGTCATCGGGATCCGAGCGCGCCCAGTAGCTGTTGGGTCGCTTCGCATCGGAGAGCTTGGTGAGTGTCCCAGAGCTCACCAGCAGGCGGGCGAGGCGATCAGCTTCCGCATCCGATCCGTCACACCACTCGATCCTGTCGGGTGTGGTGAGCCGAGCTGTCTGCTCCACCCAATCAATCAGCTTCTGGTTCCTTGTGGGTGGGCTCATACTCGCTCCTCCATTCTCTGCGTTGTCGTCTCGTCCATAATTATGTCTGCGTGTACATACTCCTACAGCCTCCAGCCAGCACCGCAATTGAGCAGGCCCGTACGACTTCCGAGCGAGCTGCCGAGACGAGGCACCCGTCTTGCTGATAGGAGATGTCCGCGACTCGTTGCAGCATGGCTACATGCTGCAACGGTTCACAGCCGTCGGCTAGCCTCTGTGATCCCGAGCAAAGCCGCGCCTCCCATGCTAGGCAGGAAATGTGAATGTGCCAAGAATGTACTCGGGTCCCGCTGGTCACGGTCTTGGCGAGTGGGAGATGATTGACCTGATCCGATCAGGCGAGGGCCCTGTCCCACCAGGGGAGACGTGGGTTGGAGACGACACTGCGATAGTGCGTGTGGCAGCGGGAGAGGTGCTGTTTGCCACTGATGTCGTAGTCGACGGTGTTCATGTCGACCTGTCCTTGGTTGGTGTCGACGATATGGGCTGGAAGGCATTGGCAGTAAATGTGAGTGATGTTGCGGCTATGGGTGGTGTGCCGCTCAGGGCGGTAGCCGCGATAGCAGCAGCGAAGGATGCGGACCTGCGGCTGATGTACGAAGGATTGCGGGCCGCGTCCGATGCGTTCAGCTGCCCGATCGTGGGTGGGGACCTTTCGCGATCGCAGACATCCATGGTTTCGGTAGCGATCCTAGGTGTCATGGACTCAGGGTATGCACCGGTCAAGCGTTCGGGAGCGAGCGCAGGAGACGTGTTATTTGCTACCGGGCCGCTTGGCTCTGCGGCTGCAGGGCTGTCGGTGTTGCGTAGTGGACTCGAAGACAAACCCGATGCAACCCGCGAGAGGCTTGCGGATGCGTACAGGCGTCCGCTCCCTCGAATCGAGAATGGGCGGGCGGCGGCTCTAGGCGGAGCGTCGGCGATGGTGGATGTCTCTGACGGGCTGTGCGCGGATCTGTATCACCTCGCGGAGGCTTCCGGAGTTGGATTCTCGCTCGATCACGTGCCTGTTGCGGATGGCTGCACGCTTGCTGAGGCGCTGTCCGGCGGGGAGGACTACGAGCTCGTCTTTTCCGCTCCGGATCCCAAAGCAGTCGAAAACAGCTTTTCTGTTCGGGGCCTGAGTGCACCGATCAGGATCGGCGCCTGCGTCGAGGACCCGGAAGCGAGGATGCTGGACGGAGAGCCGGTTCCCCTGCTCGGCTGGGAGCACGAATGGTCGTAGGGACGAGGCCTTCCGGGGCAATTGGGACGACCATGGCCGTTGGTCAAAACCTGGGACCCGCAGCTGGGGCTAGAGACGGAGTTGGCGGAAATTACCCGTGGTGACCAATGACCCCTTGCCGCCGGGCTCCTGGGAGGGTGATCCGGAGCGCCTGAAGGCGCTCCTCGATGCGGTGCTTGTGATAGAGGCATACCTCGATTTGCCGATGGTCCTCCAGAGGATCGTGGACTCTGCGACGTCGCTCGCAGGGGCGCGCTACGGGGCTCTTGGAGTGCTCGACACGGATCGCAAGCACCTGAGTGCTTTTTACACGAGTGGCATTTCCGAAGAACACGTTCGCCTGATCGGGGATCTTCCGAGCGGCAAGGGAATTCTGGGTGTGCTGATCTCAGATCCGCGCCCAGTTCGAATCGCGGATCTGAGCCGCGACCCCCGCTCGTCGGGGTTCCCAGCCAATCACCCCGAGATGCGCTCGTTTCTTGGCGTTCCGGTTCGGGTCAGGGGAGATGTGTTCGGGAACCTCTACCTTGCGGAGAAGGTTGGAGCTGCGGAGTTCACCGTAGCGGATCAAGAGATTATTGTCGCCTTGAGCAGGGCTGCAGGGATCGCAGTTGACAACGCTCGCCTGCATGGTTATTTGCGGGAACTGAGCCTGGCGCAAGATCGTGAGCGGATAGCGCGGGACCTGCACGACACGGTCGTGCAGCGTTTGTTTGCAACCGGGCTTTCACTGCAGAGTCTTGTGCGCCGTGCGCCAAATAGCGAGGTTGCCGAGCGGCTCGAGGCCGCTGTGGATGACCTCGACGACACGATCACCCAGATCCGTAGCACGATCTTCGCTCTTGGAAAAGAGCGGGTGGACAGGGGAGGTCTTCGTTCGGAGGTGATGACGCTCGCGCTCGGGAGCGCTCCGAGCCTTGGCTTTGAGCCGCGGATCGAGCTGAGGGGCGAAATCGACTCCGTGAGCGACCCAGGGCTCTGTGAGCACGTTGTCGCTGCTCTGCGCGAAGCGCTCTCAAATGTCGCGAGACACGCGCGCGCTTCGTCCGCTGAGGTGATCGTCGACGTCTCGGACACCGAGATGCTGCTGATGGTGGTCGATGATGGCATTGGCGTTGCGGGCACTGCTCCGAGGCCTGGTGGTCAAGGCGTCGTGAATTTGGCCCGGCGAGCGGAGCTTCTCGGGGGCGAGATGACGCTCTCGGACTTGTCCGGTCGAGGCGCATGCGGCACGGAGCTCGTCTGGAGGGTGCCGCTTCGGGTCAACGAGACGCCCTGAGCGAAGAGATCCCTGGCCGGCCCGTAGATCCGTGCCTGCAGTCCGGTCGACTTGGGCCGTGCAGTTTCTGCGCTGGTGGGACGAGTCGTGACGAAGTGCCCGGTTTCGTAGGGACATAAGTCCCTATACGCGGTCGAGCTGAAGGCTCAAGCTGTAGTTGGAAGCTCCAGATGGCGTGGCACAAGTTGCGTGGCAGGCAGCGCCACTGGCGAGGCAGATGATCAGGACTGGAGGATCAATGGCGCTGAAGCTGACAGAGGGCGAAGGGTCGAGGCAGGGGTCACTGGCTGTGCTGGATGATCCAGCGATCGCAGCAGTGCATGTGAGGCCGCCGCAGAAGTCGGGTGTCGTTGAACGCTTTGAATCGACGGATCCGAAGCCGGGTCGAGATCTTGCACGCATCCCGCTGATCGGTCGGGTCCTCAAGAACAGGAAGTTCCAGTTCTTCCTGATCCTGCCCAACCAGATCATCTTCTGGATCGTCATCGTCTCCGGCTTAGTTGGCACCTTGGTCCCCGGCAAGAACTTCGGAACCGCTATTACTTGGTTCATCTGGTTCTGCATGGTGTTTGTGACCATGCTGGTAGTTGGAAGAGCTTGGTGTTCCATGTGCCCGTTCGGCGGTTTCGGCGAGTGGGTGCAGCGCCGGGCACTGTGGCGAAGGGCGAGCAAGTCCGTTGGCCTTGGCTGGAAGCTGCCGGAGTCCTGGGCTGGTTATGGCCTCTTAATTTCGACCGGGGTGTTCCTCTTCCTCACATGGGTCGAGGAGTACTTCAACATTGCAGGACCAGGGACGCCGTCGTACACGAGCTGGATGGTAGTCGGCATCGTGACGGTTGCGCTTGGGAGCTTCTTGCTGTTTGAGCGGCGGACGTTCTGTCGTTACATCTGCCCACTTTCCTCACTGATTGGCTCGGTGGGAGCAAGCGGCATGGTCGCGGGCTTTAGGACTCGAGATCGCGAAAAGTGCCTTGCTTGCGCTACTAAGGACTGCATGCGGGGCGGGGAGAACGGCTACGGGTGCCCCTGGTACACCTGGCCAGGAAGCGCTGACTCGAACCTGCTATGTGGTTTGTGCAGCGAATGCTACAAGAGCTGTCCTGAGGACAATGTCGGGCTGTTCGTCCAGGCGCCACTGACCTCTGCGATTGCACCGAAGCGCCGTCGCCTCGACGTAGCGTGGGCGATCGCAGTGCTCTTTGGCTTGGTTCTTTACCAGCAGGTGAACGTCTTCGACCTCTACTCGCAGGTAGAGGGGTGGTTCAACTCGTGGATGCACTTCCCTCATTACCCGAACCCCCTCGTGTACCTGGGCTTCATTTTTGGAGCAACCGCGGTGCTTGCTGGGCTCGTATGGGTTCTATGGAAGGCGTTCGGTCTCCGCTCTCCTGGCGGGTCGCAAGTCGCTGGAGGTTCGCTGGCTGGTGATCCGGCGGGAAGTGATCGCGCACTCGTGCCTGCTGGGACGTCGAGTTCAGCCTCGGGCTCGAGCGCTACAGCTACAGCAACCCTTACCGCTCAAAGCACTCCCAAGGTGTCATCGGTAAGCCAAACTGCCTGGCGGGAGTGGTTCATGCCGATCATGTACGGGTTCGTGCCTGTCATGGCATCGGACTATCTAGCCCGCCAGCTGCCAAAGTTCTTCTTCAACGCCCTGGACGTCATACAGTCCGTGGTCGGGCCGTTTGGCTTCCACTCCTCGTTGTATGGGCACCAGATGCTCTCTGCGACCGGAGTGGTGCGTGTGCAACTTGGTGTGGTCGCAGCAGGCACAGCAGGGTCACTGTACACGATGTGGCGGATCGGCCACAGGGAGTTCCCGAGGCTCACAGCGCACCCCGCTGCAGTGCGTGTTCTTGCGAGCGCGATCGTCATCGCAACTGGGGCTATTGCCTTCGTCCTGTACATAGGGATGCATGCAGCGCCATGAGACATATCGACACGGTGAACGCATGCACTGGATGTGGGCGCAATAGCAGCAAGCACAGTCAAGTACGCAACAGTGAAGTACAGCATGGAGGCGGGTTCTCGATGTTGAAGGGTTGTAACGCTCAGCCGAGAAGGCAAGGAGGTTTCGAGGGACAATGGTGATGCAGAGGGAGCGCTTGGCGAAGTCCAGCGCAAAGGCGCCAGGGCGTGTACTCGATTCCCCGGTGGTGAAGGTGCTGGCAGAGCGTTGTGCTGGATGCCAGGAGTGTGTGATCCGTTGCCCTACTGCAGCGCTGAGTATGGACACTCGGAATTGGATCGCACAGGCAGATGACTCGTTGTGCGTGGGTTGCCGCCAGTGTGTGAGGACGTGTCCGTTCTCAGCTATTAATGTTGAGGGACCGATGCTCGTCGCAGAGCGTATGGACCCCCAGCCCGAGCGTCCCGCGGAGTTGCTCGGTAGCGTGAGTGAGATCCGGGCTGGAATCAGCACTTGGGATGACGCGCTGCGCGAGGCGGATCGCTGCCTTTCTTGTCCGGACCCGACGTGTGTGAAGGGTTGTCCGGCACACAACGACATCCGGGGTTTTATCGCTGCGATCCGAGACCGAGATCTCCCGGGAGCACATGCAATCTTGCGTCGCACATCCGTGCTGCCCGACATCTGCTCCAGGGCGTGCAACTGGTCGACTCAGTGCGAGGGCGCTTGCAGTTGGAACCTAGCGGGCGGCCGTGCGGTCGCGATCGGCGCGTTGGAACGTTTCGTTGCGGACAACGAGCCGGTTCCCGAGGTTGACGTCGTCCAGTCTGGCCAAGGCGAAGGGTTGTCGGTTGGCGTTGTGGGCGCAGGCCCTGCAGGCCTTGCTGCTGCGTGGGAGCTACGAGCTGCGGGCGCGGAGGTGACGGTATACGAGCGCGAGGAGCAACCCCTTGGAGTGATCCGCTGGGGGATCCCGAGTTTCACCCTTCCCGATGACGTAGTGCAGCGACCCGTAGGGGCCCTTGCTAGTGCTGGAGTCTCGATGGAGATGGGCAAGGAGATCCGCCCTGAGGATGTCGACGGGCTGCTAGGCGAGCACGACGCAGTGGTTGTCGCAAACGGTGCGCTTGATCCGCTGCTGATGCGGGTGCCCGGAAGCGATCTTGCTGGAGTCGAGGACGCTACTGAGTTCTTGTCTCGCATGAAGGCGGCGCTCAGCGCTGGCGAGCGGCCACTCGACATTGGCGAGGACACTACGGTCCTCGTGATCGGCGCAGGTAACACCGCTATGGACGTAGCGAGAACAGCGAGGCGCTTCGGAGCTAGGGCGATTGCAGTCGACTGGATGGACCGCCGTTTTGCGGCAGTTCGCCCGGACGAGTTGGAGGAGTCCCTCGGCGAGGGTGTCGAGGTTCGTTTTCTTACCTCGCTGGAACGCATCGAGGGTGTGGACGGCCATGTGACACGAGCCTCGCTCGTGTCTACGAAGCAGAAGAACGCGAAGTCTCTGCCGAAGATCCTCAAGGGAACATCGGTCAGCGTGGATGTGGACATGGTGGTGATGGCCATGGGATACCGCGTAGATACGACCTTTGCCAAGGAGGTCGTCCCGGGCACACCAATCCGACCCCCGCTGGAGCCTACGAAGCTGCCGGACCGCCGATGGATCGGGAGTGGCATCCTGTCGGTTCCATCCTCACCGGTGGGCAAGATGGCACTTGCTCGCGAGGTCACTCTGCGACGCTCAGCTGAACCTTTCCGCCAGCGTATTTGGGCCGCCGGTGATGCGCTTTCTGGGCCGTCGACGGTTGTTGGGGCGATGGCACAGGGCAAGCGCGCGGCGCGTGCGATCCTTGCCTCTAGGCCGAGCAGGCCTGCTCGCCAAGCGAAGGCCTGACAGGAGCGAAGCTCCTGGCGTCATCGGCAGGCGGTTGCAGCCGGGAGCGGTTTGGCTCCATTCACCGACTTGCTCGCACAGCGTGTGATAGAACCGTTCACTGGGTCACAGCAAGGTTGCTACGGTGAACGGAGGACGAATAGATGCTGGAGTTGGTGGCGCGAGCTGCACAGGTGTCGGGTGAGTATGGCTCGCAAGGTGTAGTGCCTCGATGATCACAGGGGCTGCGAGGTGATCCTCACGAGGCGTCAGTTGCTCGCTGCGGGCTTGGCGTCAGGCGCGGGCGCGGTGTTGGCGGGGTGCTCGGGGACCGCTGTTCCGCGCAAGGCGGCAAGGTCTTGCCCGCCAGGATCATCCCTGGATGCGATCGAGCATGTGATTATCTTGACGCAGGAGAACAGGTCCTTTGACAACTACTTCGGCTCTTATCGGGGCGTCAGGGGCTTTGATGATCATCCTGCAGGTCAGCTGGGCGTATTTGCCCAGCCAGATCCTCTAAACACTTCGAAGGCTCCAATTGCGAAGTTGCTCCCGTGGCACTTTGATACCCGGACGTCTGACGCGGAGTGTACGAATGACCTGACGCATAACTGGGCACCGCAGCACTCATGCTGGAACGGGGGTCGGATGGACGGGTTTGTCACCACTCATCTGGCAAAGGAGGGCCCCCTAAACGGTCCGCTTACCATGGGCTACTACACCCGCCAAGACCTCTCCTTCTACTACGCACTAGCAGACGCCTTCACGATCTGTGACGGGTATCACTGCTCAGTGCTTGGCCCCACCGATCCTAACCGGCTGCTCGCGATCTCGGGAATGCTGGATCCGAGTGGCGCACACGGGGGCCCGGTGCTCGAAACAGCATCCTTTGCAACTGCGCCGTCGCTACGATGGACCTGCTCGTGGACGACGATGCCCGAGCGCCTCCAGGCAAACGGTGTGTCGTGGAAGATTTACAACCCCCCGGGCAGCGGGTTTCAGCCGACCAATCGCTATGACCTTGCGATATCGGACAATGTGCTCGCATTCTTCAAACAGTTCGAGGACCAGAGTACCGATCTGCACCGGAATGCGTTCAACTTCAGCTACCCGCAGGACTTTCTTTCAGACCTCAACGCAGGCAACCTTCCGCAGGTGTCATGGGTCCTGGCTCCGCCGGGCCAAGACGAGCACCCACCCGCCTCACCTGAGGTGGGTGAGGTGTTCACCAGCACTTTGCTGTCCGCGTTAGTCGCAAAGCCGGATGTGTGGTCGAAGACCGTGCTTTTTGTAACCTACGACGAGAACGATGGCTTCTTCGACCACGTCGCGCCGCTGACTCCTCCGCCAGGAACGAAAGGCGAGTATCTCAGTGTGACTCCGCTGCCCGCAGCGGCAAGGGGGATAGCTGGGCCAATCGGCCTAGGAATGCGAGTTCCCATGCTCGTGGTCTCGCCTTTCAGCCGGGGCGGCTACGTCTGTTCCGACCCGTTCGACCACACCTCGATTTTGCGATTTCTCGAGACGAGGTTCGGCGTGGAGGTGCCGAATCTGTCCGTATGGCGGCGCAGCGTAACGGGAGATCTCACGGCTACGCTCGACATGTCCTCGCCAGACACGTCGGTTCCGAAGATGCCAGAGCCTCCAGCGAGGAGCGCAAGAGTCGCGCGGGAATGCCCGCCAAACGAGATCATCACGCCGGTGCGGCCACTTGCCATGCCTGCAGTTCAGTCGATGCCAGTCCAGGAGCCAGGTACTGCCCGTAGGCGTAGAGCGGTCGTCTGTGTTCCCGGCTAGTTCTGGAGCTGGTCCTTGGTATCGGGCCGCTACCGCTGCCAGTGAGTCTTTCCAGGGCCACAGGGGCCTCTGGGTGAGCCGTGTTGTTTTCTTCCAGGACTGGTCTTCTTGCAATACGGACTCAGCCAAGAGTCGTTGGCTAGTTCGTGCATGTCCCGGCTTGCATTTTGAAGCGCTGTGGGCAACGCTGAGTTTCCGGTGAGCGGATCTTGGTGACGAAGACGGTGACTGGTTCAGCGATCGGTGGGTCGCAGTCCCCGTCGGCTCGCGATGAGGACAGGCGCATGGTGCTAGCCCTTCGGTTGTCTGCGATCTCCACAGCGGTTGCAACCTACCTGCTCGTCATCCTGGGAAGCACCGTACGCGTGACAGAGTCGGGGATGGGGTGTCGTGGCTGGCCGTTGTGTGATGGAGCTCTAGGTCCGAGGGTCGACCACTTTCACTCGTTGATGGAGCAGTCTCATCGTTATCTGGTGGTACTGGTCACGATTGGGGTGATTGTGACTGCGGTCATCGCATGGCGTATGCGCAAGAGGGTTCCAGCCGTTGTCGTGCCGGCGTTCGTTGGAGCGGGGGTGATCGTGGTTCAGATCGTGCTTGGTGCCATCACCGTTTGGACGAAGAATGCTCCCGTGACAGTGGCTCTGCACTTGCTGGTGGCCATGATCTTCCTCGCGGTTGCTGTCGTTGCTGCGGTCGCTTCTGTTGTCGGGTCTCGAAGCGAGGCCATTTCGGGCAACGGTCGTCTGGGACGCCTGGGTTGGATTACTTTGGCGGGCACCTTCGTACTGATGATATCGGGCTCGATGGTGGTGGATGGGGGAGCTGCGAAGGCGTGTCCGTCCTGGCCGCTTTGCACGTCCAGCCACGCAGCGTTTCCGCTTGTAGTGATCCAGATGACTCACCGCCTGGTGGTGGGGTGCGTGAGTGTCGCTATCATCGTGTTTTCAGTGCATGTCATGCGGCGTTGGCGAGGAATACGAGCAGCGCGTGCAGTAGCGCACTCGGTTCTTGGTACCCTTTTGATCCAGGTGGGTGTCGGCGGAGTGGATGCGGTGTTGAAGGCTCCGGCAGCTATCCAGGACGTACACCTTGCATTGGCTGGCGCAATTTGGGTCGGAGTCGTGTGTTTGGCGAGCCTCGGATGGTATTACGCAGCAGACCCCGGGTCATCCGTCGATGCGGATGGCCCGGGCGACAGGTTGCCATCTTCGCCTCGTCAAACTGCATTGCGCTAGGCTAAAGATTTGCGTCCAGGCGTTGGGCTCGCGTGCATCGCGGCCACGGATACGTGGATGAGGTTTGCTTCGCAATCTGGTAGCCTTGTGGTTCGATCGGGCCGTTGGCGCAGCTGGTAGCGCACTTGCATGACGCGCAAGGGGTCAGAGGTTCGAGTCCTCTACGGCCCACCACATCGCCGTATTCGAACTTCGGCGAAGAGAAGAGCAGGTCGAACGGCTCCTTGTAGGCCGCGTCGATGACATGGCCGTCGCGGACGTGGACCTCGTCGAGCACGGCGGCGTTGAAGAGCTTGCGGGTCCGGTCGCCTCCCCGCCGGTAGCCGGTGGCACAACGCGTCGAGAACCGCAGGGCGAGGTCCATCACGTCCTGTCAGTCGTCGAGGCTCCCGTCGAGCACGCCTTGGCGCGACGTGATCGTGCGCAGCTCGGCACCGATGCGCTCCTGCTCTCGCCGGAGCATGGTGACGTCGATGGCGTTGGCGTAGTAGGCGTCCATGAGCTTGTAGCGCTCGGCCTCCAGACGCTCCTGTTGGAGTGTGAGTGCCTCGCGTTCGGCGGTGGTGTCTTCGTGGTGGGTGGCCACCTCAGCGGCGATCGCTTCTCGAAGCCCCTCGGCCCAGTCGCCGGGGACTTCGATGCGTTGGTACAGGTCCTCGTGGCTTGCGCTATGCTCTACGCCGTGGACAAACAAGAGGTCGTCGCCGAGATCCGCCGTTTGACGGCCGATAGCGGCGGTATACCGATTGGCCAGAAACGATTCTTTGCTGAGACTGGGGTTCAGCCCCATGAGGTCCTTGGCAAGCTGTGGGCGCGATGGGGTGATGCGTTGGAGGACGCAGGATACCCAGCGAACAAAATGACTGGGCCGATCGAGGAGTCGGAGCTTTTGAGTGTTTATGTTGACCTCGCCCGCAGATTGGGAAAGCTACCAACGAGAAACGAGTTAAAGCTTGAGAGGTCAGCTAATGTCGCCTTCCCGAGCGCCGCTGCTTTCAGTAGAAGGTTCGGAAGCCTAGGACAGACGGTGGAGAAGATCCGTGAGTACTGTATGGCCAATTCTGGCAATGAGGACGTACTCGCTCTGTGTCCCGAACCACAAGGTTACCAGGTATCTCTACCTAGCGATACGGAGCTTTCGGAGGCAATATGCGGCTACGTCTATTTGATAAAATCAGGACGCTTCTACAAAATCGGACGCTCCAATGATGCTGCGCGGCGGCAGTACGAGATTCGGTTGCAACAACCTGAGCCTATTGAGGAAGTCTGGAAGATCAAGACTGACGATCCTCAGGGCATAGAAGCATACTGGCATCGGAGATTTGCGGAGCGTCGGAAACATGGCGAATGGTTTGACCTTCGTAAGCGCGAGGTGGATGCATTCAAGCGGTGGCGACGCATCTACTGATCAGCTCCGCCGGCCGAGGGCAGCGGAATCATGGGGCCTCTGACATACCGGTTGTCTACCATTTTGGGTGTGACAGAGCGGGCCAACCTCCCGTAGCTTTAGGCCCTGGTGGACCAGGTGGCTTTGGAACGTAAAACGATGAACGCACACGCCGAGAGCCTAGATACCAAGGCAGGGGTCGTCCTAGCCTTTGCTGGGGTCCTGGTCGGCCTTGACGCGACCACTTAAGCGATCGTTTCGGAAAGGCTTGTGTTCCAGATCGGATTTGGAGATGTCGTCCTGGCAGCCTTGCTGGTGGCGTGCGCGCTCCTTCCTCGACAGTATCCCGTGCTCGAGGTGTACCAGCTCCGGCCCGGACCTCGATGGCGAGGGCGACGAGCACCCGGGCGTAGGGGCGGAGGGCGTCGACCGACGGGACCGGCTCCTCGGCTTCGGTGTCACGTCGCGGGTGATGATGGACTCGCGATGGACGGCCCCCCGCCTGATCCTGGTGTCGCTGGCCCCTGTTGGGCGACAGGTCATTTGATCACGACAACGACACAGAGCGCGAGGATGGAATCCATCGCATGGACGCCCACATCGTCGCCGACGAGGAAACTGTCAAGGCCGCAGACGACCCTCACATGCTGGATTTTCGGCCTTGACAGGAACGAGAGGCGACGCACAATGTGGCCATGGCGTTGGTGCCGGCCGTGCTCACGTTGAATGTCTCCCCGTGCTCATTTAGCGTGGCGGTCGACAGCCCCGCTTGTCGTCACCTCGCGGGCCGTGATGGACACCGGTACCAGGGGCCCCGGCATCGGTGGGACTGGCCGGCTGCCGGCTGGATGCACCTCGCGGACGGCGGGGGACCTGGCCGTCGTGCTCCCCCACTCGCGGGGTAGTGGGCGCTTGCCGACCTGTTCGACCTCGCGGATGGCGGGGTAGTCCCCCGACCTGCTGGGACAGCGGGGTGCAGTCGTCGTTCCCCCTGGCAGGCCCCCGTCGAAGGGAGGGCTGCGGTCGACAGTTCGATCCCGTGTCGGTCATCGGCGGCTCCCGAGCCGCTCCCGGCGGACGGCGACCCGGGCGAGGGAGTCCTCCAGGGGCGGCGGCAGGTGCGGCACCTCGGCGGCCGGGACAAGCGACCCGCCACAGCACTGGCAGGTCACCGCCAGCGGCCCTTGTCCGTGCGGGTCGTACTCCACGTTGTGGGCCAGCGCGCAGCCCCGGCAGACGTAGAGGTGGCGGGCGTCGTAGGCGGCTTCGAGGTCGGCTCGCGCGACCCGCAGGCGGCGGTGGAGCGGAAGGGCATGAAGCTCGGCTGTCACCGCCTGCTCCCGGCGGGCCTCGTGGTGGGCCATGGCGTCTGCGGCGATCTGGTGCCGGTCGATCGGCGAGGCGGGTTCGAGGGTGTAGTCGGCGACGAGGTGACCGCCCGCCAGCGCCGCTGCCGCTCGCCGCAGGCGTGGGTCCGACAGCCGGATCGCCTCAGCTTGGGCGAGGAGCACGTCGGCCTGGGCGAGCCAGCATTGGCGGTAGAGGGCGCGCCAGGCAGCAACGAGAGACTCCGGCGGCACCGGGGCGGCACCCGAGCGCGCCTCGGCCCACCAGGCGACGGTGGCCTCTGCCAAGTCGGGGTGCTCGTCGGCCCACCTCTCGGCGGCCACGACGCCGTCGAGCACGTAGCGCACGGCGACGCCGGCCTCTGGGTCACCCAAGGCGGTGGCGAGGGCGGTGGCGTCCCGGGCGAGGTTCCCGGCGCCGACCCGACGGCGTTGGTCGTCCTCTACTCGCCACGCGGCCTGCACACGCGTAACCACCCGGCGGTACTGGCGCACCTCGGGCGTAAGCAGCTGGGAGAGGGGGACAGGGGCGTCTCCGACCGCTGCGCGCCACACGGGCGCAACCACGGCCGCCTCAGGCGACGCGACGGCCGCGCACGCTGCTACCAGCTCCGCGTAGCGGGCGGGGTGCCCGTCCTCGAAGGGAGAAGGGCGGGGACGGTCCTTCTCGGCAGTGGCGAGGAACCGGTTCACCCGGGCTTCTGAGGTCGTGACGAGGAGGAGAGCCGGACAATACGGGTGGCGGTCCCACCAGATCGTCTCGGTGCAGTAGCGGCGGTGCCGTGCCACCTTGGCCCGCAGACGGGCCTGGTCCATGGTGGCGAAGTCCACCTCGACGAACGCACCGGCCACCGCGTCGGTGCCGTCGACGGTGAGCCGTACCTCGACGTAGGCATCGGGACGGATGCGCCCCGGGCCGCGGTAGTCCGACCAGTCCTCCCAGGCGTCCTCGTCTCGGCGCCATGCCGCCAGCTCGAGGCCAGCGTCGTTGCCGACCTCGGACAGCGCCACGTAGAGACCGGCGATGGCTGCGGTGTGGCGCAGGAAGAGCGGGTTCGGCGTACCCTTCCCCGGTGCGGGCGACGTCCCCTCGATGAGGTGGGCGCCGGCCCGGGTGAGCCACCAGTAGAACGGTGCCGATCCCGACGCCGCGTACGGCCGGGCCCGCTCCACGAGCGATCGGCTGCGCAGCCGGGCGAGGCGGTAGTCCACGGTGCGTTCCGGACGACGCACGAGGGCGATCAGCTGTGGCGTGGTGAGCACCCCTCGGGCGAAAAACGCCTTGGTGAACTCTGCTTTCCCATTGGAACATCCTCCTTCATCTATACCTGTCATGGAGTGTCCGGTCCAAGGGGGGAAGTTCAGATGGGCGTGCAGCAAGGCGAGGATGTCGTGGTCGATGCCCGCCAGACGATCGGCCCCCGCCGACACCGTCGCAGCGCGGCCCGCGGTCACCGCCGCCCCCCGCCGATCAGGCGGAGAAGGATCACGACCAACCTTCCCCAACAGTCGGGGTCTTCCCGCCTCACCGGATCTGCGCCCTGAGCGGCGCCTTCGTGCCCGCGAGCCTCGCGGATCGCCAGGGGAGCGATCCGCGACGTCCCCCGCCTTGTCCTGTCCCGAGGCCCACTTGGGTCTCGGTATCGGTGCGACGGGCGTCCTCGGCGATGGGAACGGCACCGGCGGGCAGCGGCCGATCGGTGACAACGCGGGACGTGGCGGTGGTGTCGCATGGACCTTCTTTGGATCGGTGACTGGCCCCCATAGGAAGAACAAGGGGATTAGGGGCGAATTTGGACAGACCACTTGTCTTCATCGGCGTCTTGGCGGGCGCCGCCGTGGCTCGACGAGCGTCCTCCACCAGAAGAACAAGGGGTTCGGGGCCGAAATTCAACAAAAGAAGTCCGCCAGCCCGCCCTCGGGCTCGGCGCGGCGGGAGGGATGACAGGCGCTCCATCACCTATGAATCGGCGGATGGGCACCGATTGGCGACAAACCTTCAGCCGCCGCCTGCGGACCGGTACGCCCTCGCGGCGATTCACGGTCTGCTGGTCGCCGACGTCGACGCGCCTCTCGCCCTCACTTTGGGGGCCCGGCCCCCGCTGGCGCCCGATTGTGTGCCGTCGACTTTCGGCCTATAGCTGGCGCGACCAGCCGAGGTCGACGTTCACTGGGATGCGCCCAGCGGGACTCCACCCGGCCGCCGAGCACGCCGACCTCCGGCTCGTGACCATCGAACGTCTGCAGGGACCTCCAGCGGAGCGGAGGAGAGCGGCCGTCGTACGTTGAGATCGCCTCCGCCGGGCCACCCACCGCTGCGGCAGCGGAGGAGCAGCACTCGAAGGAGGCGTACCGCTGAGCGGGTCGCCCAACTGGGAGCCTCCATCTCCGCCTACTGTGTACAGATGTCCTTCGACCCCGAGGAAGCTGTCTACTTGGGCGAGCTCGAGCTGGAGCTGCGTCGGGTCGAGGAGTGGCCGGTTGACTCACCGCTGGGGTTCGTGATTCACCTGGCCTCGCGCACTCGCGGCAAGCTCGGCGAACACTTGGTCGCGAAGATCGCCACCAAGCTCGGGCTTACCAACGAACCCTCCCGCAGCTCAGATTTCGACCTCACGGTCGTCAGGCACTCAGGAGCAACGAAAGTCGAGGTAAAGTTCTCCACCGAAGAGCCGCCGAGGTTCCAGCAGGTTCGCGATCCGCGGCGCCAGGGGGTGATGAAATATGACGCCTTGCTCTGCCTGTCAGGCAGACCTGACGGGTTGGTGTATTGGGTCGTCGAAGCCGGAGATGTGGCTGCACTCATCGACTCGGGCGCCATCACGATCCAGCATCAAGATAGCAATACCCACTGGTTCTACCCGTCAAGGACCAGCCAGGACGTCTACTCAAGTTTTCGGCGCGACTTTCGACAACTGAAGGAATGGATGACGTCGTAGTTGCCCACTCGTGACCGGCGCGAGCTTTCTCAAAAGAGCGCAGCCGGGATGTCGTCTGGGCACGGCATGGGATCTCCCTGGGTTGTCAGATAGCTGACTCCGCTCGGACCCAGGCGGCGTTGCATAACCGCCACGGCCTCGGGATTATCGTCGATCAGCAGGAATCGCCGC
>JAJZXF010000056.1 GCA_021802485.1 Actinomycetes bacterium
CGCCTACCGCTTACACCCTGAGCGGTTTCGCCGAGGAACACCAGTGGCCGCACGGCCGGAGCCGGCATGGATCAACAAACCTGCACATGTCGAACCGGAGGAGGCCGTCACTCAGTAATTAAATCGACAAAACTGTCCAATCAAGGTTGACATGCTCCGCAGTAGCTGACTCGCTGATCGTAGCAAGTCGCCACAATGTTCCGGCCAGGTGACACAAGCGTCAACTGTTTCGTACGCTGACCACAAGTATGAGGTCAGGAGAACCTCATAGCCGGCAGTCCAGATCCTTGAGCAGCTTGGCAACTGGGCTGGCGGATATCTCTGTGTTGGTGCAGACCTCGGTGCTTCGAGAGTGAGGCTCCTGTCCGATCTTCTCGGTGGTACGCGTCCGCTATCTGGTGCTGGTCGTGGAATCCCAACACGGCGTCCGTCTTCATCGGTTGCTGGATGTTTGCGATGACCGTGAGCGAATGTCGTCCAAGCTTGTTGTGCACCGAGCGGGCGCTGGTGGTGAACGAAGTGCTTGACGTTCGAAATACGAAACGATACTGTATCGTCTTGGAAATAATTCGCCTGGCCGTGACTTATGGCTGCGAAGCGTGAACAAGGTGGAAACACGTGCGAGCAGCCGGGAACGAATTGCGGATCTCGGTGTGACGAGCCGGGGGATAGGGAAAGCACGGGAAGAAGGGCAACATTTGAAATGGTTGACGATGGTCACAGAGAGGTGACGAAAAGGCTGTGAATGATGGCAGCAACTGAGCTGAACGGAGATGGTCGCTTGCCTGTTTCCGTAACGTCCTCGCGGGCCATGGATTCCATGGGTGGACCCCGTAGCCACCACCGTCGGCAGTGGCTTGCTCTTGCGACGCTGTGCGTGAGCCTACTGGTCGTCTCTTTGGACACCACGGTCTTGAATGTTGCGTTACCGACCCTGGTTCGAGTTCTGCACATGTCCTCCAGCGGGCTCGAATGGGTTGTCGACGCTTACATGGTTGTTTTCGCTGGACTCCTCTTGACGGCTGGAGATCTTGGAGATCGGCTGGGAAGGAAGAGGGTCCTCTTCGCTGGAATGGCGGTCTTTGCAGGGGGCTCTGCACTGTCGGCTTTTTCTGCGAGCACCGGCGAGCTGATAGCTGCACGCGCGTTCATGGGAATCGGGGGCGCTCTGATCATGCCCGCGACGCTGTCAATCCTGACCAACGTCTTCGTCGAGCCGCGCCAGCGAGCGAAGGCTATTGGCATCTGGTCGGGAACATCGGGAATCGGTGTTGCGCTTGGTCCGATCGTAGGTGGCTGGCTTCTGGAGCACTTCTGGTGGGGATCGGTGTTCCTCGTGAACGTCCCGATCGTTGGAGCGGGGGTACTCGCTGGTATCTGGTTGCTGCCTGAGTCAAGGGATCCAGACGCTAAGCGGGTTGATGTGCTTGGCTCCGTGCTGTCGATCACGGGCCTTGGGACGCTGATCTACTCCATCATCGAGGCCCCAAACCATGGCTGGCTAAGCGTGGAGAGCATCTCTGCGTTCGCCCTCGGCGCGGTGCTGACGGCATCCTTTGTGCTCTGGGAGCTTCATTCGGACCACCCGATGCTCGATGTGCATTTCTTCCGCAGAGCCCGCTTCAGCTCCGCAACGGTAGCGGTTGCTCTTGCGATCTTTGCTCTGTCAGGTGCTCTGTTCATTCTGACCCAGTATCTCCAGTTCGTGCGCGGCTACACCGCACTGCAGACGGGGCTCCAGATCGCTCCCATTGCAATCATTCTCGCAATTGCATCCGCAGCGTCCAGCTTCATCGAGCGCAAGACCGGTACAAAAGCAGTGGTCACAATGGGTTTGGCGGTTGTTGCTGTGGGGCTGTTCGGCTTATCACGTGTTACCTCGACATCCAGCTATGACTCAGTTCTTCTTGCGATGCTGGTGTTGGGTCTGGGGCTGGGCCTTGCGATGGCGCCATCGACCGAGTCGATCATGGGGTCCTTGCCTCGCGAGCGAGCGGGCGTCGGATCGGCCACGAACAGCACCGTAATGCAGGTCGGAGGCGCCCTCGGTGTCGCGATCCTCGGCAGTGCGCTGTCAACGAAGTACGCAGCCCATGTGGATTCCCTCCTCGCTTCGTACCATCACCATGTTCCTGCTCAGGTGGCGAGGGCGATCCACAGCTCCCTTGGTGGAGCGTTGGCGGTCGCCCACAAAGTCGGTGGAGTTGCAGGATCGGTGCTTGCCCACAATGCGCGGGTTGGTTTCCTGTCCGGGATGGACCTGGCGTTGGCCCTTGGTGCTGCAGTCACCTTGTTGGGCGCCGGTGTAGCATTGGTTTTCCTGCCGTCTCGGGCGCCGGGCGTATCGGACCGGGGCGATGCGACGCCGGCGGACGCTCGGGGGGTGGGAACCGAGCAGGCGAGCGAGCGTCATGTGTCTGTGGCCAACAAGTGCGAAGGGTCTTCGACTCCCGCTGATCGGGGAGGCTTGGTCCCGAGTTCGATGTCGAACTCAAGTCCGACCTCGCAGCCGGCCAGGACACTGCGGTTGCAATAGGGGCTCGCGTGAGGATTCCCGAAGCGGAAATGGGCGAAGAAGCACGTCTAGGTAGGGGGCGACCCAGAAGTCCCGGCACGCATAAGGCAATCCTTGATGCAGCAGTGGAGCTCGTTGGTGAGCGAGGGGTTCTGGGTGTCACCATGGATGCGATCGCGGCAAGGGCGGGCGTTGGGAAGGCATCTGTGTACCGGCGGTGGGCGTCGAAGATCCCGCTTGTGATCGAGGCGGTCCAGGACGCTGCTGAGCAGCAGGTACCGGTTCCCGACTCGGGCAATCTGCGCGACGATCTAGAGGCGATGTTCCGTGGCTTTGTCGCAGCAGTTCAGATGCCGCTGGGTCGTGCTATCGCCCGGTTGATGCTCGACTCGAGAGTTGACGAAGACTTAGCCAGAGCTGTGAAGCAGGGGCTGATGCAGCAGCGGCACGGATCCGTTCGCCAGTTGATCGAGCGAGCGGTTGATCGTGGCGAGGTTCGTCCGGACATTGATGTCGATCTCGTTCTGGACATGGGCATCGCGGTTGTGTTGCACCGGCTCGTGGTGCTTGGCGAGGGCCTTGACGATACGTTGGCGAGGGACCTCGCCGATCTGGTGATGAACGGGATCGGTTCGTAGTATTCTGGTCCCCTCGTCGGGTCGCAGAGAAAGTTGCTCCTATGTGCCAGAACTCTGACCCGTGTGCAGATCCCGGATCATAAGTCACTCGTACTGGAGGGTGCTGATCACATTCAAGTGCACGGCTCTCCACGCGGGTAACGCAGCGGCAAGTACCGACACTGCAACTACGACGGGAACGTAGACCGCAAGCGTAGCGATGTCAAAGCGCAGGGGATTCGCGTAGCCGATGAAGATCGGGGTGATCTCGATGAGCGCCAGCATTCCCGGAAAGCCCAAGGCAACTCCGAGTGCTGCTCCGATGAGCCCAACCCCCCCTGCCTCGGATGTGAGCATCGTGAAAAGCCCTGCGGGGCTCATCCCGACCGCAGCGAGCATTGCCATCTCCTTTTGGCGCTCGATCCCCACCAGGAGCATGGTGGACAGTACCGCTATGAACGCTACGAGGATCAAAGCGTGCTGGAGCGCCCAGAACGGTGCGAGCTGTGCAGCGGCTATCGATGATGCGAGCGAGAGAACCTGGGTCGCGGTGAGAACTTGAAGTCCTGGGAGCACGTTGGCCGCCCGGACGTTGCGTGCAAGCTGTGCGGACGTCACCGTGGGTTGGGGGGTCAACCCGACAACAGCAGGAAGTTGCGGGCCCCATAGGCGGGTGACGGTCGACATCGGGACCGTCACGTTTTCCCCGACCAAGGTTCCATCGCCCCAAATGCCCTGTACTGGCAGGTAGGCATAGCCATGAGGTGTGTCAAGGCGCAGGAGGCTGCCGGGGGAGAGATGCAGTCGTCGGGCAACAGCAGCGCCGACGAGCACCTGGCCGTTATTGAAACGAGAAAGGCTTTCGTGACCTGCGTACAGGGGGAGGTTGAGAAGCGGATGCGCACTTGCCTCGACCTCGATCAGATGGCCTGCGGAATGGCCGCTGAGGATGGTTACCTGCGGGTTGACGGTTGCGACGCCGGGCACCCGTGCCAGGCGCTGCACAGCAGCGGTGGGGAGTTTCGCGTCCACTGTTGCAGAGCTGTTTCTCGCGGTGGTCGCGACGAAGACGCCCCGAGCGCCGCCGCCAGAGAGGCTCGCTGACAGACCGGCATAAATCGAGCTGTTGAAGCTGGCGGTGATGAACGCAGTGCTGACCGAGGCTGCGATCGCGACTGCCATCACGCCGGTGCGTCCGGGCTCACGGGCAAGGTTGGCAATTCCCATCCCAGCAAGGGAGCCCCGGGCGATTCCGAGCTTTCTTGCGCCAATCGCGACCAGGGGGGTGATCGACGCGGTGGCGAGCACCGATGAGATGACCGTCGTGAAGAACGAGATATCCGCGAGAGCTGGTTGCCAAGGCTGCAGAGCGCCGCGGTACTGGCCAAGCCAGCAACCAGCAAGCCCGATTCCCGAGAGCGCCAAGCCAGCAGCTGCCCATTTCGACAGCACGAGCGCTGAGGTCTTGAGTCTCCGCTCGCGTCCTTGGAGCTCAGCAGCGACATCTGCGCGTGTCGCTCTTCGTATTGGCCGCAGTGCAGCAAGCAGTGCGAGGCCGGTCCCGAGTCCGATCCCTGCGGCAAAGATGACCGGGGTGAGATGGATGATCACGGGGACCCCGACGAGGGTCTTCGTGAAGTTGCTGAGCGTGGAGGCCACTGGCTGTGCCATGAGCAACCCGCCGAGGGAGCCGAGAGCGCCGCCGGTAGCTCCGAGCAAAGCAGCCTCCGACAGCGGGCCGAGTGCGATGGCTCCTCCACTAGCGCCGAGAGCGGCGAGGATCGCGTTCTCCTTGCGGCGTTCTTCGAGAGACAGGCTTACGATGTTGTAGACGAGCACAGCAGCAATCCCGGATGCGAGCACCGAGACGACAAGGAGCAGGGGGATTATCGCGTTGCTTGCGATGCCGACTTCGGGAGGGGGGTCAGCGGAGCTGACCACTCCGTTCCAGCCGCCGACCGCGTGCTGTAGGCGGGTCTGGAGACTTGCGACGTTGACTCCATGTGTTGCTCTTACGTATACAGCGTCAACGCGGTTTCCGCGATCGAAGAGCCTTTGGGATGTCTTGAGCGCTAGGACGATCAGGCGGCCTGAGTTGATCCGATCGAGCGCGCTGACCTGCCGCAGCGTTGTTAGAGACACCGGGCCAGCGTCGGTCCTCAGCTGAAGAGCGTTGCCAGGGTGCCCATTGAGGTTGTCGACCCCTGCCCTCTTGAGGAGCGTTGGCGCAACCAAGACGGTTTGATCTGGTCCCGCGAGCATTCGATTAACCGCAATTGGCAGCGCAGGACATCCCTCACTGCTGGCTCGAGTGCCTGGGGTACAGCTGATGCCAAGTGCTACGACCACGATCGGTTTGGAGTACGGACTCTGCAGGAGTGTCACGGCCTGCACCACTGCTGTTGCGGACGCGACCCCACGGGTGGTGCGGATCCTTGACACGATGGAGCGCGTGATCCCGCCCTGTGGTGTGGACCCGATTACCTTGAGCTGAGCTCCGCCGGCGACCGCGACGCTGAACGAGCCCATTGAGCTCGATACACTTTGGATGACTATAACCACCGACAGCGCAAGGGATGTTCCCGCTCCCAGTGCAAGCACCGCAAGAGCTGACCGTAGCTTGTGCCTTGGGAGATGCCGCAGTCCTAGCAGCCGGAGGAGTCGTGGAGTTGCAGCAACTAATCGCCAGCGCAATCCGAGAGCCTTCCGTCCTTCAGCACAAGCGTGCGATCGGCCCGAGCTGCTGCCATCGCATCGTGAGTGGCAAGTACCAGCGAAGCTCCCGATTGGGCGACCTGATCGGATAACAAGTCAAGGATCGCGGATCCGGTCGCTGAGTCAAGGTTGCCGGTTGGCTCGTCAGCGAGTATTAGTACTGGCTTCGCGACCAGGGCTCTTGCAATCGCTACTCGTTGCATCTCGCCGCCCGATAGCTCTCCAGGCAAGCGATCTATGCGGCTTGCGAGGCCCACTTGTTCAATGAGACGTGTCGCAGCAGGCCGTGGATTACGGTCTCCGTCGAGCAGCAGGGGAAGCTCCACGTTCTCGAGCACCGTTAGAGCGGGAAGCAGCTGGAAGAACTGGAAAACAAAGCCGATCTTGCGCCGTCTCGCCTTCGCAAGCTCTCTGGGGGACATCATCTGAAGGTCCTGACCAGCGACTATGACTCGGCCTTCCTCGGGGGTGTCGAGGCCCCCAGCAAGGTGCAGGAAGGTGGATTTTCCCGATCCGCTCGGTCCGATCAGTGCTACCGACTCGCCGGACTCTACCGTCGCGTCAACGCGGTCGAGCGCGATGACCGTTTCCCCACCCCTGTGGAACCGCTTGGAGACCGAGTGCAACTCGAGCATGCTCATCGTTGGCCCCCAGCATGTCACATAGCCCCGATGCTGGGTCGAAACTGCACCTACCCAGGTACGCGGCGACTCTGGTGCCAGACGATCAGAGCTCGGCTACGAGCGTCGATCGCCAAGCACCTCGAGAAGCGAGCATACTGAGACGGTGGAAGGTTTTCTGGTACGAGCTGGCGGTCCGCTCTCGGGTGTTGTGCGTATATCCGGGGCTAAGAACTCGGCGTTGAAGCTGATGGCTGCGTGTCTTCTCGCAGAGGGTCGTCACGTGCTCAAGAACGTGCCCGAGATCATAGATGTCGAGATCATGAGCGAGGTGCTGTCTGCGATGGGTGTTATCGTGTCGCGCACCGGGGACCACGCGCTTGCGATCGAAGTTCCTCATGACTTGGAGCCTGAGGCTCCGTACGAACTCGTGGAGCGCATGAGGGCATCGATCGTAGTGCTCGGCCCGCTTCTCGGCCGCCTCGGAAGAGCACGCGTCTCTATGCCAGGGGGGGACGACTTCGGTCACCGGCCGATCGACATGCACCTGCGTGGCCTCACTGAACTTGGTGCGGTATTCGAGTCATCCCACGGCTACATAGAGGGCAAGGCAGCGCGACTGCAAGGAGCGACGGTGGTGCTGGAATTCCCCAGCCACACCGCGACGGACAATTTGATGATGGCTGCAGCACGCGCGAAAGGAACAACGATCATCGAGAACGCAGCACGAGAGCCAGAGATCTGTGATCTGGCTGCTTTCCTAAACGCAATGGGCGCGCGTGTCACGGGAGCGGGGACGTCGCGTGTTGTGGTGGAGGGAGCCGAAGAACTCTGTGCCACGACCCATGAGGTCATACCGGACCGGGTCGAGGCTGCTACTTTTCTTGCCGCAGTTGGCCTGGCGCGTGGCGAGATCCTGCTGGAGAACGCTCGCAGCGACCACATGGAGATGCTGCTGAACAAGCTCGCGAATATGGGCGTTGTAACGCAGAGCACTCCCGAGGGGATCGCAGCGTCATCGGATGCCCGGCTCAGCTCAGTAGACGTTGCCACCCTGCCCTATCCGGGTGTGGCAACAGACTACAAGCCGTTCTTGGTGACGATGTTGTCGGTGGCCAACGGGGTGGGGATAGTGAGTGAGAATCTGTTCAGTGATCGCTTTCGCTATGTGGACGAGCTTCGTAGGATGGGCGCTGACATCCGCAAGGAGGGTCACCATGCTGTCGTTCGAGGCGTGCCGGTGCTGTCGGGCGCGCCAGTACGAGCCCCGGACATTCGCGCTGGTGCGGCACTAGTCCTTGCGGGGTTGGCAGCAGAAGGCGAGACCTTTGTGTCGGGAGCGCATCACATTGACAGGGGCTACGAGTGCTTTGCAGAGAAGCTGCAGGCGATCGGCGCGTGTGTGACGAGGAGCGCTACCAGCGATCCTCGAACCAGCCTCGAGGCCTACGATGATCCTGAGCCTTGCGGGTTACTGGATCCCGGATCGGGGTCGTCCGCAAAGGTTGGCAAGCCGCGCGGCCACAGCCTGGAGGGAGATGGACTTTGAACGTGGTCGGACTCTTAGAGCAGGCTGCAAACGGGGAAAAGGTCGCAGTCGCTCGGCTGATATCCCTGGTGGAGCGCGGTGGTGACGCAGCCAGAGAGGTGGTGAGGCACTCTCGTAACAATCGCGATCTTTATGCCGTTGGCATCACGGGAGCTCCCGGCGCGGGAAAGTCCTCACTAACTGATCGCCTTGTGAGCGAGGCACGCTCCTCGGGAGCGGCGCAGGTGGGGGTTATCGCGGTCGACCCGTCATCGTTGTTCTCAGGCGGCGCGATTCTGGGAGATCGGGTTCGCATGCAGCGACACGCACTCGATGACGGGGTGTTCATCAGGTCAATGGCGACTCGCGGTCACTTGGGAGGCCTTGCGCTTGCGGTTCCAGATGCGCTGGGAGTTCTTGCGATTGCGGGCGTGAGCATTGCGTTTGTGGAGACTGTCGGGGTCGGCCAGGTTGAGGTCGAGGTGGCCTCGGATACTGACACGACCGTTGTGGTGGTGAACCCTGGCTGGGGGGATTCGATACAGGCGAACAAGGCCGGCTTGCTGGAGGTGGCGGACGTGTTCGTTATCAATAAAGCAGATCGTCCAGGCGCCTCTGGCACCGAGCGTGATCTGGATCTTGCACTCGATATGTCGGCGGCCTTCCGGCACGGTCGGGCTGCTAGCGCCAATGATGGTTTGCAAGATGAGCCTTGGAGGCCGCCGATCGTGAAGACGGTCGCACTAACCGGTGATGGGATTGCAGATCTGTGGAGAGCGATCGGCGAGCATCGCAGGTACCTCGAGAGCCGGGAGTTGCTTGATGCCAACCGGCGCGAGCGCCTTGGAAAGCGCGTGCGTGAGATCGTGGCTTCGCGGATCGAGCAACAGGTGAACCAGGTTGTTGACGCCGGAGCACTTGATAGTGTGATGCCCCTGCTCGCAGAGGCGCGCATCGACCCGTATGAGGCAGCGGACCGGATCATGGAGATTGCCCGTGATGCCTCGCAGGCTGGCGCAAGCGCTTCAGGAATTCCGAGAGAGCATGAAGGTACTTCAAGCCGTGGGTCTCAGCGCTAGAAGGACAGCGATGAAGCTGGGATGGATGTCTGGTGACCGGTCGCGAGCGATGGGCCCGTTGGCATGTTGACTGGTGATTCTCGCTGGTATCAAAGAGCGGTCTTCTATGAGGTCTTCGTCAGGGGCTTCATGGACTCCAACGATGACGGCGTGGGGGATCTTGCTGGTCTCGTGTCGAAGCTTGACTACCTGAAGTGGCTCGGGATCGACTGCCTCTGGCTGCTGCCGTTCTATGACTCACCGCTTAAGGACGGAGGCTACGACATAGCGGACTTCTTCAACCTGCTGCCGGATTACGGAGTGCTAGCGGATGTCGATCATCTAATCGAGGAGGCCCACAGCCGTGGTATCCGGGTGATCGCGGATCTGGTGATGAACCACACGAGCGATCGTCACAGCTGGTTCCTAGAGTCGCGAATGGACAGGACGAATCCCAAGGCGGACTGGTACGTGTGGGAAGACACAGACCAGCGCTGGCCTGAGGCGCGGGTCTTGTTCGTAGATGTCGAGAAGTCCAACTGGACATGGGATCCGGTTCGCGGGCAGTACTACTGGCATCGCTTCTATGCGCACCAGCCCGATCTCAACTATGAAAATCCAGAGGTCATGGAGGCAATGCTGGAGGTTATCCGCTTCTGGCTGGAGCGCGGCCTCGACGGTTTTCGCCTTGACGCGGTTCCCTACCTGGTCCAGCGGGACGGGACCGATTGCGAGAACCTCCCCGGCGTCCATCCTCTGCTGAGGCGCATCAGGTCGGAGATCGATGCGAAGTTCGAGGGGCGGGTTCTCTTGGCTGAAGCCAATCAGTGGCCAGCTGACGTTGTCGAGTACTTCGGTGACGGAGACGAGTGCCACATGTGTTTTCACTTTCCGGTGATGCCCAGGCTGTTCATGGCGATCAGGCGGGAGCAACGCTTCCCTGTGACCGAGATCCTCACCCAGACTCCAGAGATTCCTGACGGCTGCCAATGGGCGGTGTTCCTGCGCAATCATGACGAGTTAACGCTGGAAAAGGTCAGCGATGAAGAGCGGGACTACATGTATTCTGAGTACGCAAAGGATCCCCGTATGAAGCGCCACATGGGGATAGCTAGAAGGCTCGCCCCCTTGGTCGAGGGGGATCGCAGGGTTGCCGAGCTCCTCTACGCTTTGCTGTTTTCCCTTCCGGGCAGTCCCGTGTTGTACTACGGGGATGAGATCATGATGGGGGACAACATCTACCTCGGTGATCGTGACAGCGTGCGGACGCCAATGCAGTGGAGTCCCGATAGAAACGGCGGCTTCAGCAGGGCGGACTTCGCCCGTTTATACCTCGCCCCGCTCATGGACTCCGTCTATGGCTACCAGGCGGTTAACGTTGAGTCTCAGCTGAGGAACCAGAGTTCCTTTCTCCACTGGATTCGGCGCATGATTGAGGTGCGAAAGCAGTACCCAGCGCTCGGTTTGTCGACGCTTGAGTTGCTTCACGCGGAGAACCCCTCGATTCTCGCCTATGCCTGCAGTCCAGCTTCGGGGGAACAACGCCAAAGCGTGCTTTGTGTAAACAACCTGAGCCGGTTCGCCCAGCCTGTCGAGCTCGATCTTGCGAGCTGGAGCGGATCTGTCCCCGTAGAGCTGCTGGGGCGAGTGACCTTCCCGCCCATCGGGACCGAGCCATATCGGATGACGCTTGGTCCGTACTCGTTTTTCTGGTTTGAGCTGGTTCCGACCCAGGTTCCAGCATCTGCTGGCGCTCAGGGGCTCGCTGCGCTCACCAGCTCGGGGATCCTGTCGGTCCCAGATGGCGAAGATCTGCTTGCTGATGCGATGCTGGATGGGGAGGTCCTTGATGAAGGCGCTGGAGAACTGACGTGAGCGAGCCTCGGGAAGGCGCGCTGCGCGAAGGCGGGTGGCCGAGGCGGGCCGGCGTCGCTCGAGGCGCCTCATCGCTAGCTGAGCCAGGCATAGCAAAGTTGATAGCGAGCTTGCTCCCGCAGCTTCCCTCCTTTCTCGATAGGCAGGCCTGGGCTGCAAGGCCGGCAGGCGACACGACTGTGCCTGCAGTGGGTGACACAGGAACAGAGCCGCTGGGTGTCCGCGACGTTCAGGTTCTGGTGCCTGGCCGGCCTGGTGCTCTGGCACTTTCAGTCGAGCGAGAAGGCGTGATCTACCAGGTCGTGCTCGGTCTTCGCAATCCGGGCCGTGGTGTGATCAGGGCCGTCGGCGGCGCGGGAGATGCAGTTCTTGGAGTGGTTGAAGATAGCCTCGGCGAGGCGGTTGCCTATGATGCCCTGGTGGATCCGGGGTTGTGTGTGCAGATCCTGAAGGTGGTCTGCGATGCGGAACTTCTGGTGAGCCGCGGCCTTGACCTTTTGGGCGATCAGAGGGGGACGAAGAAGCGGATCAACGTGAGGGTCGCACGAGCCAGGCACTCCAGCACAATCGTGTTTGACGAAAAGGTGATGCTCAAGATTTATCACCGGTTGTCAGGCGGGCCAAACCATGATGCCGAGATGATCCTCGCGCTTGATAATGCAGGCTTCAACCACATAGCGGCACCGGTTGCAGTATGGGCGATTGATGGGGTGGACCGGGGGATGGTTCAGGAGTGCACTGGGTGTGGGACCGAGGGGCGGGCGCTTGCAGTCACCTCGCTGAGGGACCTTTACACCTCGAAGTGCGCGCCGGGAGTAGCGGGAGGCGATTTTGCATCAGAGTCAGAACGTCTAGGTATCATGACCGCGCGGATGCACCTTGCCCTCGCTAGTGCGTTCGGTTCCAGCGAAGGAAAGCCGGAGGAGTGGGCGTCATTCATCGAAAGCTCCCTCCTGCGGAGGTCGCCGCGGGTGGCCCGCAGGCGAAAGGTGGCCGAGCTCCTGGATCGCCTGAAAGCCATGGAGCACCCTGGGGACGCGATTCGGGTGCACGGCGACTATCACCTCGGGAATGTGGTGCGCAGCGAGGTAGGATGGTTCGTCGCGGACTTCGAACAGCTTGACACCACCGAGGGCCTAGAGCGTCCATCGGGCGCTACATCGGCGCTGACCAGCTCGCCGATCCTTGATATTGCGACGATGCTGCGGTCATTTGCTGGCGTAGCGCGCACCGCTGGAGATGAGCACGATCCAAACAACTGGGCAGTCTTGGCACCCTTTGCAAGAGCCTGGCGGGAACGCAATAGCAGGGCCTTTCTCGCTGGCTATATGAGCACCTCAGGCGTGGAGCGACTGCTGCCTGGGGAACGTAACGGGATCAGGCTGATCCTGCGGGCAATGGCACTCGGTTAGCTGCTCGTTGAAGAGCTTTCTCGACTCCGCGGCGCTCGCTTTTCCGCTACGCCTCAGGCGACGTGATGTAGTGGTACCTCGACGTGGAGCTCTGCCGCAGCCTGCTCTGGGGCGACGATGTTGATCGGTACGCCGGTGCCAAGCTCGAAGCCAGCCCTAGTGGTGAGCTTGGGCAGTATGTGGACGTGCCAGTGGAACGGCTCATGAATACGGTAGGGCGCGGAGTGAAAGACGATATTGTACGCTACGTCACCGAGCAGCCTCTCAAGGCTTGCTAGAGCGTTGCGGATTGCCTTGCCGACGCCTGCGAGGACCTCCGGAGCACTCCTGTGAAGGTGGGCGCAGTGCTGGCGCGGGACCAGCAGCATCTCATAAGGCACACCGCTCCAGAACGGGCAGACTACGACGCTGATCTCATCGCTTGTTACGAGACGGTGCCCAGCCCCCTCCTCGGCATCTGCTGTAGCGCACAGGAGGCACCCCCCCTTGAAGCGAGAGAAGCCGGCCTGCTCATCGGCGAGCTCCCGCGGCACGAAGGATACGCCTAGAAGCTGCGCATGAGGGTGTTCCAGCGAAGCGCCCGCCTCGCGGCCAGAGTTCACGATGACCTGGCTGTAGCGAAGGACGGGCGTGCAGGAGTGCTCGTCGACGCGGTCGCGCACGGCCGCCATGACGAGGCTGCACTGGTCATCATCGAGCTTGGACCATGCGGCCTGGTGGTCAGGTGAGAGCACGAGAACCTCGTGGATGCCACCGGCGCTTGCCTCGGTAAACACCGGACCCTTGTTCCTCAGGATGAAGGGCGCATCTCCTTCAAAGGCGGGGTAGAGGTTGGGCAGGACGCGCACCAGCCATGATCCTGTCGGCCCATACGTTTCGAGAGCAGGTACGCTCGTTCCTTCATTCCCGGGGCAGAACGGGCAGGGTCGACCGAGGTCTTCTTCGATAGCCTGATCTCGCGGCGAGAAGGCAAGTGGGCGCTCTGCACGCCCAATGCTGACAGCAACCCACCTACCAGTGAGCGGATCCAAGCGCAACTGGTTGCTCACGCCTGCACGCTCCCGCAGGTCTTAATGCTCACTTTGTAATTCATCGCCTCTCCGCGGCCGTCTCTTGACCGATTCCCGAGCTATTTTCGCCTGTAGAATCCATCATAAGGGCTAGACACGCCCTGTGTGGTAATTACCCTGGCTTTTCATCGCGAAATCTCAGCTTTGCGCATGTCGAAATTTCTGCGACCGGGCAGTGCCCAGCGTGAGTACTCTGGGAGGATGCGAGCGTACATGGACAATGCCGCGACTACCCCGTTGCGGCCGGAGGCGCTGTCAGCGATGCTGCCTGCGTTTTCGGATCGGTTTGGCAACCCCTCAGGGGTCCATTCGGTCTCGCGGGATGCAAGGCGTGCGCTAGAGGATTCCAGGGAGACCGTAGCAAACCTGCTTGGCGCAGCTCCGTCGGAGGTCGTTTTCACCTCTGGTGGTACCGAGTCGGACAATATGGCGATTCTCGGAGTGGGTGGCCGTCGGGGCAAGGTCGTCACAACTGCAGTGGAGCATGCTGCAGTGCGTGAGTCGTGCAACTCGCTTGGCGCTGTGGTGGTGCCTGTTTCAAGCGATGGCGTGGTGAACCTCGATGCGCTTGCGAGTGAGCTGTCATCGGACGTGTCGCTCGTGTCGGTGATGCTTGTGAACAATGAGGTCGGAGTCGTGCAGCCGCTTGCGGAGGTCGCAGCGCTCGTGCGAGAGAAAGCCCCTGGTGCACTCCTACACACCGACGCGGTACAGGCTTTTGCCTGGCTGGATGTCGCGGATCTCGTGCGGGTAGCTGACCTCGTCTCAGTTAGCGCGCACAAGTTTGGCGGACCGAAGGGGACTGGTGCTCTGGTGGTGCGCGATGGAGCGAGCATCCGCCCGGTGATGTTTGGCGGGGGTCATGAGCGTGGTAGGCGTCCTGGCACGCAGAACGTTGCTGGTGCTCTGGGAATGGCAGCCGCGATGGCAGCTACTGTGGCAACACGTGACGAGACGCTAAAGCGAGTGTCAGCCCTTAGGGATCGGCTCGCGGACGGGATCCTTTCGAGCATGGACGGGGTTGTCGAAACTGGAGCTCGGGATCTGAAGGTCGCCGGGAACTGCCATCTTCGATTCGATGGCGTCGAGGGCGAAGCTTTGCTCGTCCTCCTCGACGAGATGGGCGTATCTGCTTCAGCAGGGTCTGCATGCTCGAGCGGGGCGACCGAGGCGAGCCATGTGCTTCTTGCGATGGGTCTCACGCGAGAAGAGGCGTCATCCAGCGTGCGCCTGTCGCTCGGGTACGCGACGAGCCGAGATGAGGTGGATCTGTCGTTGGAGGTGATACCAAAGGCGGTATCCCAGCTGAGGCGATCTCCGGGATGAAGGTTCTGGTGGCGATGTCGGGTGGCGTGGACTCGTCGGTTGCTGCTGCTTTGTGCCTCGAGGCAGGCCACGAGGTGGTTGGTGCGACCATGAAGCTCTGGGGTGGGGTTAGCGACTCGGGGTGCTGCTCGGTCGCCGACGTCGAGGACGCCCGCAGGGTTGCTGACAAGCTCGGAATACCTCACTACGTCTTCAATTTCACCAGCGAGTTCAACGAGTGGGTAGTGGATCCTTATGTTGCTGAGCACGGGCGAGGGCGCACTCCGAACCCGTGTGTCGAGTGCAACAGGCGTATCAAGTTCGACCGGTTCCTTGACCGAGCGATCAAGCTCGGATTTGACGCGGTCGCGACAGGGCATCACGCGCGGGTGGTACGTGACGAGAGCGATCCAGGAGGTGGTCGCCACCTTCTCATGCGCGGCCGTGATCCCCTGAAGGACCAGTCATACGTGCTCGCGGTCCTTTCTCAATACCAGCTACGGCGATGCCTGCTTCCGGTGGGGGAGATGACAAAGGGTGAGGTTCGCGACTATGCGGGGAACATCGGTCTCGGGACTGCGCTCAAGCCGGACAGCCTTGATCTGTGCTTTATCAGCTCTACGGTGGGAAGGGATGGGTTCCTCGCGGAGAGGATGCGTCTGCATCCAGCAGATCTCGTTGATGTGCGCACGCGTGATGTGATTGGCAGGGTGCCGGCAGCAGAGATGGTGACAGTTGGCCAGCGCCGTGGGCTCGGCCGTGGCCTCGGTCCTGGGCGTGAGGGCGAGAGGCGTTACGCTCTGAAAGTTGATATCGCATCTCGCCAGGTTCTAGTGGGTTCCAGCGAAGATCTTCTTGCGGATTTCCAGCCGCTCGAGCGGCTCAGCTGGACCTCGCACCCGCTCGCATCCGGCTCTGCGGTGCTTGCCCAGACGAGCGCTCATGGCCCCGCACTTCAGTGTGTGGTCGAGGCCGGCGGAGTCAGGTTTGTGAAACCAGAGCGACGTGCCGCTCCCGGCCAGACGGTAGCGCTGTACGATCGCGATGTGGTGCTCGGTTCCGGCATCGCATCGAGTTGAACACTGAGGATGCGGTCAGTCCCTAAAGTTGGTGAAATCAAGCGGGATGCCGAAGTCCTCTGCTTTGAGGGCCGTGATTGCTGCCTGCAAGTCATCTCGCTTCTTACTTGTGACCCTGACCTGATCGCCTACGACCTGGGATGCGAGCGACTTTATCTCGAGGCCCTTTAGGAACTTGCCGATACGCTTCGCGTGCTCGGCGGAGATTCCGACGCTCAAGGTGACGCGCTGGCGTGCGCGGCCCTTTGCTGCGTCCTCGACCGTACCGTAGGAGAGCGCTTTCATTGACACCTTGCGGCGCACGAGCTTTTCTTCGAGGACCTGGAGCAGGGCGCTGAGGCGGTCTCTTGTCGCAGAGTCGAGCACGATCTCCTTATCTGCCTCTACGAGGTCGATCTTGGAGTCGGTCCCCTTGAAGTCGAAACGGGTTGCCGCTTCGCGGTTCGCCTGGTCGATCGCGTTGCGGACCTCTTGCATGTCTACTGTTGAGACGATGTCGAAGGTGGGCATGCAAGCCAACCTACCGCCTCTGACGTGGGCTGCACATCTCGGCAAGTGCCATTCGCCGTCTGGCGTCAGTTTCCCCGGGGAGTTCGCTGCTCGGTTCGGCAACCCTGACTGGCGCGTATATGCTCACTCTGGGGTCGGTGCCCGAGCGGACAAAGGGAGCAGACTGTAAATCTGCCGGCTACGCCTACGAAGGTTCGAATCCTTCCCGGCCCACTCCCCAGTCAGGGGAGACAGGGGCAAGTCCGGTCCCGTGGCTGCTTGCGCGGACATTTCGGGCCGTCGAACCGGACCCGAACCCATAACCGCTGGTAGTAGCCCTGTAAGGGATCGTGTAGTTACAGCGTCAACTAGGGCATTGCCCGTGCGCACGCTCGACCCTGGGATGGCTTGAAAGCTCGTCCTTCCTGGCTTCACCCGGGCTCACGGCTCGCTCGACCTAGCAGCTCCCCTCAGCCGGTACTGCCAGCTCCAGTTGCTCCGGCCACCTGCACAGTCCGCTCCCGGACAGCTCCTGCTTGGGCTTCAGCTTGCTGGCGTAGTGAAGCTCGAAGACTTCACGCGTGGTAGCGCACGACAGCGCCTGTAAGACGTGCTGAGGGCTTGACGGAACAGACAGATGGGACGATAACAGCAGGCTGGCGTGAGAGAAAGGCACACGGGCGAGCTGGTGCGCTGTCGTTGGGAACTCCCCGCGCCGCTGCACCCTTGGGGTGCTCGGGAGCTTGGCTTACGTTGCCTCAGGTCGGAGGCCGCAAGAACCGTGCGCCATGCCGAGGCGATCCTCAGCGCGTAAGCCGATAAAGGGTCCCCGACGCAGCCCGGTAGACAAGCAGACTCGGTGCTCTCTCAGCCATACGACGAGCCGTCGGCGGGGAGCGCGGAATCGGCGTTCGGGGCTCGAGAGCAGGATCCGGTTACTCTCGTCACAATCACGCACAGCGGTCGTCGCCTCGCAAATGGTCGGTCAGCGTCCACCACGATGAGTCGGGGCTGCGCGTTCATCAGGGCCAGCGCCTTCGCCTGCTAGGAGAGAACAGCGGTAACGCCCGACACTCATGCCGTTTTTCTGTCAAAATGGATGCATGGCTCGGAAGAAGACCACGGTGTACATCGACGAGACCCTGTTGCGGGCCGCGAAGGTGGCCGCAGCGCGCTCCGGAAAGCGTGAGTACGAGGTCTTCGAGGAGGCGCTCCGCAAGCACCTCGGCCTCGCTGAGGCGGTGGAGCGCATCTGGGCCCGGATCGGCTCGGAGGTCGCTCCGAGCGAGGAGGAAGCAGCTCGTGTCGCCGCGGAGGAGCTTGCCGCCGTGCGGGCCGAGCACTCCAGCCGTCGAGTGGGCTGAGTGCTGTCCGAGCCGTTCTCGGTCGTCATCGACCCCAATGTGTGGGTGTCCGGGCTGATCAACCCTTACGGCGTACCAGCGGTTGTGGTCCGGGCGGTCATCGCTGGGCGGGTCACTGCCGTGGTGACTCAACACCTGATCGACGAGCTGGCTGGTGTGCTGGTCCGCCCGAAGCTTCGGCGCTGGATCACCCTTGACGATGCCGCTGCCTTGGTGGAGGCCCTGAGTCGCGAGGCCGACCTTCGCCCCGACCCCGGCCCGCCCTCAACGCGAGTGAGCGACCCAGACGACGACTACCTCGTGGCGCTGGCCGAGGCGACCGGATCGCTGCTCGTCACTGGTGACGACGATCTGCTGAAGGCCGACCTCACGCCCCCGGCGATCACCCCTCGGGCCCTGATCGATCGACTGGGTGGGCCCTGATAGCGACTCCGGCCTGCCGTGACCGGCCTACAGTGACCGGTCCGCAGTGCCGGCTTGCAAACGGATTGCAAACGTACGATGCGGGATCGACTGTCATGGACCATCATGGATCGAGTACCCCGCCCGAGGAGTCCCTGCTCAGAGCACCTCTTGGCGCTTAGTTGGCACTGGTCAACGCCCCGTCTGCGGGACTGTAAATCTGCCGGCTACGCCTACGAAGGTTCGAATCCTTCCCGGCCATCTCCCCCTCTCCCCACTCCCTAGTCAGAGGCCATGAATGGCCGCCCATGGCCGCGGCGCACGGGAGGTAGGTGCGAGAGTTTTCCCAGATCCGGGAAGATAATTGCGTGTCGGGGCCAAG
>JAJZXF010000150.1 GCA_021802485.1 Actinomycetes bacterium
AGCGATATTCGAGTGGATCATTTGGTACAATAATGAGCGACTTCACAGCTCACTCGGCTATATGCCACCCGAGGAGTTCGAGGAGGCCTACAAGCACCAACAAGCAGCGTAGAAAAGTGTCCGGTTCCTGGGGGGAACCCCAGTGCCATTATGGGCGGCCGGCTTGCGCAGCTTGACAACCGCCGGTTGTACTGCCAATGTATGTACATGACGACGGTCAAAGACGACAGGCTCCAGATCCGGGTGGACCCTGAGGCCAAACGGCTCTTGGAGCAGGCTGCAGCGTCGGCGCGCCTGTCGGTGTCCGCTTTCGTTCTGCGGGCTGCCTCCCAGGAGGCCGAATCGGTCCTGGCCGAGCGGCCGCTCATCGGATTGGATGTCGGAGCGGCTGAGGCTTTCCGTACCGCCTTGGACCAACCGGGGCGAATGAACCAGCGCCTGGCGGCAGCACTCGGCCGGCGCGGCAAGCTCCATTGGCTTGACTGAGTACCGCCGACCTCAGCTTCTGGACCCACGCGCCCACGATCGGCGGGGGTTCGACTGTGGCGAGCCTGTCCTCAATGAGTGGCTGCATCGCTTCGCCGGACAGAATCGACGAGGGAACACGGCCGCTATCTGGGTGGTCGTTGACCACGACAACGTAGTGGTGGCCTACGCGTCCCTGTCCATGACCGCGATCGATGTTTCAGCAGCATCACCGCCTTTGGCAAAGAACGCTCCTGACCCGATCCCCGCACTACTGGTTGGACGCTTGGGCGTGGACCGGCGTCACGAGAACCGGGGGCTCGGGACGGCGCTGATCGCACATGTCTTGGCTACGGTGCTCGAGCTGAACCAACAGGCCGCGTGCCGGGCTGTGGTGGTGACGGCCATCAACGAGAGCTCGAGGCGATGGTGGGAGTACCTCGGCTTTTCACCCATGGATCCGGATGACCCCGAGGCCCTTGACCTCTACCTGCTTACGGCGGACATCGAAGCCACGCTCCGGGGTTTGGAGTGACGCGCCTACAGCACGTCCCCTGGTGAAACGGGACCGCCCTCTCGGTGATCCGGGGCACCGGCTGATCGGCGCGCCAGAACGACGTCCGCCCCATCGCCACCTGCTGTGGCGAAGGAACGCAGAATTGGCAGGCCTCAGCCGGATCATTGCAGAACGCCCGCACAGAACCACGCCTCACGGGTACCACCGAACAGCGCTGATCGGCATCTTTGCGCGCAGCGCCAGCCGGAGTAGCGGCTCCGCCGGAGCCGACGGTCGGGCACCGGTCACGCGGCGCCCGACCCCTCATCTGCACTGCCCTCTCGTGGTAGTCCACGGTCATTCGGAAGCGCAATCTCTGTTCGCGACGGCGTAGAGTTAGCGACGATGGAAACGTGGGAGCCGGGTGAGGCATTTCAGGGTTGGCCCCCATATGGCGGTGTGACCCACGGAGCCGTGCTCACCTGGAAAGCTCTGACCACGTGCCGCATGCAGCAGGTCTATCCCTCATCTCGTGTGGCATCCACGCTCACGTCCCGTCGCTCCGTGCGATCCGGCCAGCGGATCGCGGACCGGCGGTGCGCTGCGGCGGTGCACACATCGGCTGAAGGAAGGGGCAGCGGCGAGCACTGGGCTGGGACGATGTGTGCGGGAGCAACAACCCGCGACGTGAGAACTGGCACCAGCGGGCTGCCTGCGTCGTTGTCGCCTCGGTCGCCAACGGGCGGATGTCGTGCGACAGAGTACAGGGCTGGTAGAGCATGGGCGCTATGTGGGGATTGGTTGAGCTTGAGCCGGAAGTCAGGGATTGGATTCTCGTTCTCAAGGACACCGAGGCCGATCGGGTGCGGTTCCACATCGACCGCCTCGCCGAGTTCGGCCCCGTTCTGGACGAGCCCCATACTCGCCAGCTGTATGGCAAGCTGCGCGAACTGCGTTTCTATCTGGCAGGCCGGCCGACGCGCGTTACGTACTGGATTGCCCCGGGGCGGCGGATCATCCTGCTCACGGTGTTTGTGAAGAGTCAACGCCAGGAGCGACGAGAGATCCTCCGGGCGAGACAAGCAATGGAGCGGTGTGTGGCCGAGGCGCACACCGCGGACGACAAGGAGTAGGAACAATGACCAAGCGAACGACCTGGGAAGAGCTCAAGGCAGAACTCCCCCTCACCTCAGAGGGACGCGCCGCCTACGAGGACGAAGCCCGAATCAGCGCATTCCGGGTACTTGTCTACCGCCTTCGCAGCGAAGCAGCCCTGACCCAAGCCGAGTTGGCGGATCGGATGGGTACCACGCAGTCTGCGATCGCCCGGATGGAGGGTGGCGGGGCGAGACCGACCCTTGAGACACTCGAAAAGCTCGCAGCCGCGGTCGGGGGGGAGCTTCTGGTCGGTGTCGGCGAACACCTCTCGGATAACCGCAGCATAGCCAAGCTCGTGCGCGACGGCCATGCTGTGATTTGTCGCGCTAGCTAGATCGTTGCGAGCGATCCGCGGACCGGCGGTTTATGCCTTGTGGATCGCGGTGCTTTCGGGCGCTACCGCGCTGTGAAGCGGGGCAGAATGGCTCCCCCATGTGGTGTTGGCCAGGCACCTCAAGAGCTGATCCATGTTCCGCCTACGGTTGGTTTGTCACGTATCCCGTGCTCCAGTTGGTCCGTCTCGTACCTCGTGTCTCCACGCCCCACGCCCACGTCCCGGCGCTCAGCTCGCTCCGGCCAGCGGATCGCGGCACGACGGTGCGCTGCGGCGGCTGGGGGGAGGGAGCTGCGAAGAGTGCTGGGCTCGTGCTCGCCAGCGAGGCGTGTCAGGGTTGTTGTCCCCATATGGCAGTTCGACCCACTGAGCTGTGCCCACCGATGCCCCGAAGCCGGTCGCCAAACAGGCTTCGGGGATCATCGAAGCGTTGCTGGACCTGCGCCGACCCGAGTGCCATGGCTGAAATCGTCGCGGAGTCGCCAACATTTCGCGAATCGAGGCAGCGACTACTTTAGCACCCTCCTAGTGTAGTGTCACACAAATAGCCTGGTGGTTATAGTAGGGTTCTTGTATGAACCATGCTGCAACTGCGCTGAAGTTGACCGATGGCCAAAGGCTCACCTTGGAGGTGTTGGCAAAGTCAAGATCTGCACCGCATCGCGATGTGCAGCGCGCCCAGGTCCTATTGCTGGCC
>JAJZXF010000057.1 GCA_021802485.1 Actinomycetes bacterium
CTCCTCGAGCACGGCCTGGTACGACCAAGCTTCGTTCCGCCAAAGCCGATCCGTGAGCTTCGCAACTTGACTCGCTACCGCAAGGCTCAAATCGATGAGCGCTCTCGTGAGGCCCAACGCCTCGACAGCCCGCCACAGCGCATGGATCTTGCGATCTAGGACGTCTTTCAACAAGCCATGGGACAAGAAGTTGCGATCAGCCAGTAGCAGGTCACCAGGCGAGAGCTTTCCGAGCAGCTTGCGGGTCAGTGGCTGTTCCCCTGTCGCAAGACCCGAGGTAGTCGCGCCAAGCACCCCCCTTGTCCCGGATTCTGCGAGAGCGACAACGCGGATTTGGGGGAACGGGCCGCGGCGCTCGCCGTTTCTCGGATAACCGAACTCAGCACCGTTCTCGTCGGTGTCAGGAAGGTCCAGGCACATCCCGTCGACTGGGACAAGTCGCATACCGGAGATGAACGCTGACTTGGACTCCTCTCCCGCGAGTGGTCCGGCTACCTCCTCCAACAGTGCCTGCATCACCTCCCAGCCGAGTCGCTTTCGCGCGTAGGTGATCGCCGCGGCGCTCGCCTACTTGCCGAGTGCGAGCCGCTGTCGGAACCTCCTCGCTTAGTACAAGCCCGCTACGAGCTTGCTTTACACCTCGATGTGGCCAGATTGGAAGAACGGCACCATCGCCAGCAGGAAGTAGACCGCCACCCGTGTTGGCAACACACGCTTTCGCTGTTCTTGGACACCTGCCTCGCTTATCACCCGGTCCACCAGCTCCAAGGGGAACACCTTTGCTAGCACCCCGATGCCGATCCGGTCCGAAAGTCGATCGCCAGCGATTACCTGCTGCCCTGGTCTTGCCATGGCTCAACTTAGAGCCATTGGGTCCGGGCCAGGCGGCGGGGACGCGGTGCGCTGGGCAAGACGATGGTCGAGATCGCTGTAGAACAGGACGGGCGCGGACTGGGGCGGTGCCGCATCCAGGTCATCGAGGACGCCACGACGGCGACCATCAGAGCGTTCCTTATCGCGCACGTTGAGCCGGGCACGGTCGTGATCAGCGACGGGCTCAGCAGCTACGTTCGGGCGTGCCGCGATAACTACGCGATGACTATCAGCACCGGCCCGAACCGATCGGCCCCTCGGGCCTGCAGGCCCACGAGCTACTCCCGGGCATGCACAGGGTCGCGTCGCTGGCCAAGCGCTGGCTGTGAGGTACGCACCAGGGAGGCGTCAAGCCAGCACACCTCCAGACCTATCTCGACGTTCACCTTCCGCTTCAACCGCCGCAGCTTGCGAACACGCCGATGCCGTTCTACCGCCTACTCGAGCAGGCGGTCCAGGCCGAGCCACGAACGTAACGCTCGCTCGCCAACGAGTCCGGGACCGGCCGCCACGACCTGACGACCCACCACCGAGCAAGCGGGTTCGCCCGCCAGCCTGGCCGGCGAACCGCTCAACCTACCCTGGCGCCGTCGTGCCTGAGTCCTCACGCGGGAGCCCGCAGTCCTACTGCACCGAGATGGACAGCCCTTTAACTCAAAGCCATTGAGCCAGGGCTGGCCGATCAGCTGCGGGTCGCGGAACGTGGTCCGGAAATCCGGGCAGTCGGCCTATGTCCTGATTTCACGACACAGCCTCCTTGTCCTGAAATCAGGACAGTGTTACCATGTCTGGATATGGACACATCCGAACCGTCCCCGACCTCCCGTGGGTCATACCGCGTCTACACCCCGGAGTCCCTAGGCGCAGCCATCCGCCACTACCGGACGGAGGCGGGGCTCTCCCAGACTCAGCTCGCTGAGATGGCAGGGCTGAACCGGACCTACCTCTCGAACCTCGAAAGCGGCAAGGAGACGGAGCAAGTCCGCCGGATCCTCCGGGTGCTCCGGCAACTTGGCGTGCGCATCACCCTGGACAAGGCGGACTGGTAGTGGCGGACGAGCTTGCCGTCTGGCTCTATGGATCGCTGGTTGCCACGATCGACAGCGAACGGCGCCGACCGCGCCTGACCTACACGGACGAGGCCCGCAGGCTGTACGCGCCAGGTACCCCGCTGCTGTCGCTGTCGCTGCCGGTCCGGACGGAGCGCTTTCCTCAAGGCATTGTTCGGCCATTCCTCGACGGCCTCCTCCCCGAAGGAGAGTCGCGACGGATCATCGCCCGAGATGTGGAAGTTGAAGGCGACGACACCTTCGGGTTGATCAAGGCGCTCGGCCGCGACTGTGCCGGCGCGATCGTCATCCAGCCGATGGAGGAGTCTGCTCCCCCACCGTCAACGACACTGACCGCCGAGCCCCTCTCCGACGAGGAACTGGCCGACCTGGTACGCAACCTCAGGAGCGCCCCTCTCGGTGCGGGCGGCCGCGTTCGGATTTCGCTCGCCGGCGTGCAGCAGAAGCTGCTCCTGACGCGGCTGGCGGACGGGGCGTGGGGCCGGCCCGTGGACGGCACGCCCTCCACGCACATCCTCAAGCCCGAGATCGCCGCCTATCCGAACACGGTCGAGAACGAGGCCTTCTGCATGCGCATTGCGAAGCACCTTGGCCTCCAAGTCGCGACAGTCGAGACGACGGAGGTGGCGAGACGCAAGCTCATCGTCGTCGAGCGCTACGACCGCTTGGTTCAACCGAACGGCACAGTGGAGCGGATCCACCAGGAAGACTTCTGCCAAACGACCGGGGCGAGGCCGGACGACAAGTACCAGGAGGACGGTGGGCCGTCGTTGGCACGGATCGCCGACATCGTCGCCGCCGTGACGGTCCAGGGCTCATTGGAACGCCTCCTGCAAGCGGTCACCCTCAACATTTTGCTCGGAAACGGCGACGCGCATGCCAAGAACTTCTCGCTCCTCCACGAACGCTCCGGAGTGCTGCACCTCGCCCCTCTCTACGACGCGATGTGCACGTTGACCTATGGCGACGACCTGCTGGCGATGTACGTGGACGATGTCCACCAGACCAATCGGGTGACCTCACAGCGGTTGGTCAATGAAGGAGCGAGCTGGGGTCTGCCGCGCCAGCGGTGCGAGGAGATCGTCACTGACATCCTCGACCGGGCACCAGATGCCATCGGGGCAGCCCGGGACGAGACCGGCGGAGTACCGGACTGGATCGTCAGCGCCGTCGAGGGCCAACTCGTGCAACTCCGTTCTTCCCAGTCGTCTGAATGACCGACAGCACCGTCAGTCGGGTGTGCGATCAGTCGCGATGTGGTCGCGGATGGCGTGCTTGCATAGGCATTCTTGCCATAGTTGGAATGGCAGACAAGGACCCCTTTCTCGGTGTCTGCCGTTGTTGTACAAGGAAATCTTCGGCTCAGCCCTTGCAATTGAGATCTGGGAGGCCGTTCGTGGAGCGCATCAATAGGTACCATAATTCTGGATCCGCCATTCGAAGGTTCGAATCTTTCCTCCCCAGCCAAGCGGCGAAAGCCATCATCGCATAAGGGATTTCGACTTCCGGCAGGTTCCCAAACCGGACATGAGGTTCCCCCTCATTCGGCTTTCCCCCAGGCAACCAATCGTCCGCATTCCGCCATGCCGCTAACGTTGGCGGACGACCCAAGCTGCGCTTCCGATTCCTTGATCTCACCGTCAATGACGGGTGGGCAGATAGCCCGAAGGTTAATCCCACAGTCGTCGTCGGTCCCCCAGCCCACCTGGCTAGAGGCCCTTCGCTCCTGCGGGTTATGCTGTCCCGGCCATCTCCGCTACTACTGCCTCCTCCGACTTCCGCTCAGCGCTTCACCCTTTCGCAGGATCACTGCTTATGGGCCTCGCTTGTGCCCGTTCCCGGGGAACACCTCGGACCAGACGGTCATCAAGACCGTCAAGGACGATCTCGGCTCGTGGAACCTCAACCGGGTGATCTGGGTGCTCGACCGGGGCTTTACTTCCGAGGAGAACCGTCGCCACCTCCAGCGCGCAGGCGGGCACTACATTGTCGGCGAGAAGCTGCGCTCCGACCAGGCCGAGACCACGGCCGCCTTGTCACGCCAGAGCCGCTACCGCGCCGTCGCCGGCAACCTGCGCGGGTAAAGGAGGTGCGCATCGACGACCAGACGATGTGCGACCGCTTCGTCATCTGCCACAACCCCGAGCGCGCAGTACGTGACGCAGCGGTGCGCGCTGAGATCGTCGCACGTCTCGAGGAGCGGATCGCCGGATCCGACTCGCTGTCTGTATCGAAGCGCTCCGTGCTCGTCGGAGAGCTTCGCACCAAGCCCGCGTTCAACCGCTTCTTGCGCCGCACGAAGTCCGGGCTGTTGCGCGTGGACCGCGCCGCGCTGAAGAAGGCAGTCGGTTTCGACGGCAAGTTCTTCTGCGCACCTCCGACGAGACGCTGTCGGCCGAAGACATCGCGCTCGGCTACAAGGCGCTGTACGAGGTCGAGCGGGGACGCCGTGACTTGAAGTCCATGATCGAGCTGCGCCCCGTGTGCCGCCGTCTCGAAGACCGCATCGCAGCGCACGTGAAGCTGTGCTGGTGGCTGGCGTTACCCGCATGCGGGTGACCGAGATCGAGTGCGGCGACACCTGGCGCAACATCCGTGACGAGCTCGACCGAATGCACTTGGTCACCATGGCCACCGTCGAAGGCCGGGTCTCCCAGCGAAGCGAGCTCACCCGGGCCAGCGCTGCATCCTCCCGGCGCTGAAGATCGCCGAGCCGACGGTTCGACAAACATCTCACCGTCGCAAACGGCGCGATGCGCTGCATCCTCCCGGCGCTGAAGATCGCCGAGCCGACCCGCTTCCACGACTTCATGCCCTCGGCGTAGCTCCAGGTCACACGCTTGCATAAGCACACGGCCGATCCGGGCCGTGTCCCCGTTGCTCCTGTTCAGCGGCCCTATTCAGGGCTCATGTGTACCTATCATCTGCGGAACCCCGGGTACTGGTTGGTAGCCCTTCAGCCGACATTGAGATCCCCTCGCTGACGTACACCCTGGCGCTGGTCGAATGCCCACCGATCGTGCTCCTGCCCCCCAACACCGTGGTCAGATGGGGTAAAGGTAACCGGTAGGGCGCAAGGCAAAGGGGATGTACCACGTTGTGGCACTACGTGGTACCATGCGGTTTATGGCTAATCACTACACCTTGCGACTGGCGGAAGGCACCAAGCAACGACTTGGCGAACGGGCCAGGCGTGCCGGTGTGGCAGAGCGCACACTCGCGCAGCGCTACGTCGAGGAAGGCCTACGCCACGACCTGCATCCACTAGTCCAGTTCCTCGACGGTTCAAGTGGTCGTCGGGCCAGCCTGGTCGGACGGGGGCTCGACGTCTGGGAAGTCATCGCCACGGTGCAGGACAACAACGGCTCGATCGCAGATGCAGCGGAGTACTTACGGATCCCAGCTGGGCTGGTCGAGGCTGCCGTGGCCTACTACGGCGAGTACCGCGACGAAATCGATGAGCAGATCGAACGCAATGAAACCGAGCATGAAAGGGGTCGGTCTGCAGCCGCGGTCGGCGAGCGGGCGCTGCGAGGGTGAAGGGTCTACTCGACGAGCAACTCTCGCCACAGATCACCTTGCTGTTACGCCAAGCTGGATACGACGTTGTCGCTGTAGCAGAGCGTGACGACCTCGTCGGGAGTAGCGACAGGATCATCCTTGAGATCGCAGAAACCGAGGAACGCTCGGTGATCACCAACAATGTCAAAGACTTCCGGCCTCTTGCCGCCGAACGGCTTGCGCAGGGAGGAACGCATGCAGGACTGATCCTGCTCCCCTCGAAACGGACGCGCACGCGCGCCGCCGTGGCAATGCTGGCTGGCGCGATCGAGAAATTGCTTCATGATCACCCCGACGGGCTGGCAGGCAGCGAGCGTTGGATCAGCCCTCAGTAGCTGCCCCGGCGCAATTCAGGCGCGATGCGCGCCATATTGACGACATCCTGGCTCTCCCCTCTCCAGGCGTTCAGGAGCGCGCAGAAAACGCGAGATTCGTTCTTGAAGGCCGCCGAAGGACCTGCCAGTATCGCTCTGGCGGACTTCTACGCAGGAGTTCGCACTACGACACACAACTGCTGCAGATAGATTCCAATTAGCGACATGGTAGCCCCAACGGGATTCGAACCCGTGCCTCCACCTTGAGAGGGTGGTCGCCGGGTTATGCACATCCTGCGATTATTCACTTATACCACCTTTCACCTGGGCTCCTCTAATCACTGTATTGACAATAGCAGACATCTAGAGCCATGTACTTTGGGCACGATTGGGCACGGCTAGGGCAGGATGTGGCACGGATTGGGCACGGTACGCGTCCATGCGGAGTGAGTGTCTTCATGGGCCCTCAGTGAGCAGCGGTGATCGGCACCACGGGAGCGTTCGGCACAAGCTCGCTGAGCGCAGCCGCAAGGGTGGCGTTGCGGTCCTCGGTAGCGTGCTGGTACCTCAGCGCGGCTTGTGGGCTCGCGTGGCCGAGACGGTACATGATCTCTTTCGTCGTCGCACCCGTGGTCGCGGATAGCGTCGCCCCGAGGTGGCGTAGGTCGTGCAGGTGGCACCCAACACCTGCCGCTTTACGAGCGCGCTCCCAGTGATGCTGCAACAAGTGCGCGGACAGCGCACCACCGGCGAGGTTCGTGAACACCAACGCTCCCGGGTCAGCGGCGACGTATGTCACAAGGTGGGCTTGCACGCTCGGAAGCAGGTGTGGTGGGAGGTACACCGTACGCCTGCCTGCCTCTGTCTTCGGCTCGCCGGTCAGATACGTTCCGTTCGCCAGCTCGACTACAGCCCTCTCGATTCGCACCGTGCCCTTGAGCAGGTCGAAGTCGGAGCGTACGAGCGCCAACAGCTCACCGCGTCTCAGGCTTGCCCACATGGCGAGTATCACGAGCAACGCCAATCGCTCGGGCATCGCTGCTGCGAGAGCGTCCACTTCTGCGATGGTGGGGAGGCTACGCTCCTTCGAGTGCTCGACACCTGCACCCTTCACCTGACAGGGGTTCGTGATGATGTGCCGATCCGTGGTCGCAGTGCCGAGAATAGTGCGCAGCAACCGGTAGCCCTTCGCTGCCCGTGCTGGGGCAGTCTTCGCCAAGGTCGAATGCCAGATGCGAACCTTCGAGGTCGTGATGCTCACCAGCGCAAGAGGACCGAAGGCAGGCAACAGGTGGACCTTGAGCAGGGATTCGTAGTCGTCGCGTGTTCTCGGGCGCAGGTCGTGGCGCTGGTCCAGCCAGGCGGTGGCATAAGCAGCGAAGGTGACCGCGCCGGCTTCGGGGTCAATCCATGCACCGCGACGCAGGTCCGCTTCGATGGTCGAGAGCCAGGCGCTCGCATCCGCCTTTGCGGCGAAGGTTTGCGGTGCGCTGAAGCGCTTTCCCTCGTGTAAGTACCGAGCCTGCCAGCGTCCCGATTCGAGCCTGCGAACGTTCCCGAACGTGCTACGGCCTGCCATATGACCAGCTTACGTCAATGGGTGGCGGTCGGTGTCAGTAGGTAGCAGCCCGTCGGCTGTCAGGCATAGAGCCCGAACATCTCCGCCGAGCACTAACCCGATGACGACCTTCAACGCCACGACCAGTCCGGCTATCGCAGCACCGCAAGCGTCAACTCGTCATGCACGTCGAGACCCATCTTGGCTAGATCGTCTCGAATGGACGCTCGCACCTGATCCAGGATGCCCGTGCCGACCTCGAACCGGGGGAGCCAGTTCCGTTGCGAGTGGAACAACGGCACTTGGCTCTCCCAGATTGCTCACCTCAAGGGTGCAGTTACGTGGCATTGGTACTCCTTTCTCAGACCAACCCAGCAAGGGCATAGGTCGGGTGCTTGTCGAGGTTGTGGCGTGCACGGTCGTATCGTCTCGTGGTCCTCGGGTCAGCGTGGCCTGCAGCGTCCTGAACGTCCCTGAGGCTCGCTCCAGCATCGAGTGAGAGCGTCACGAAGGCATGCCTCAGGTCGTGCGGGTGTATCGGGCGCGCGATGCACGCGCTCTTCGCGAGGCGTCGGATGAGACGAAAGGCTGCCACCCGGTCCATCGCCCTACCAGTCGAGGTAACGAACAGCGGCCCGCTGGTCCTGCCCGCGAGGTAGGCATCGAGCGCCTCCGCTGTCCTCGGCGCAAGCGGCACGGTCGCCTTCGTCCCACCCTTGCGGGTCACGTAAAGCACGCGATGCCCGCGCTCGACTGAGAGGTCATCCACAGCCGCCCCGATTGCCTCGGATACCCGTAGCCCGTTGAGCGCGAGCAGGAGCACGAGTGCATGACTGCGCGGGCCCGCGTCCTGCGCAGCTGTGATCAGCGCCGTCATCTCTACGATGTCGAGTCCCGTAGAGGTCGACACCGATCCCACCTTCGGGCGGCGCACCAGTGCGACCGGATTGCGTATGATCAGCTCCTCGTTGGTCGCGTACCTGTAGAAGCCCGCGAGCACGGAGAGCTTGCGTGCGACTGTTGCGCTGGAGCGGTGCTCGTGCTCGTCGAGGTAACGAGCGTAGAGGTCTATATGCGCCCTTGTCGCTTGAAGCGGATCGCAGCCGTGAGCCTCGCAGAAGGAGAAGAACCCCCGCAGGTCCGCAAGGTATGCAGCGCGGGTGTTTCCCGAGTAGCCGAGCAGGAACGCGAGCGCGACATCGTCAGCGCTTTGTGGTGCAGGAGCTGGCCCGATGGGGGTTCGGGATGGGCTTAGATCAGTGCTCATGCCTACATCATAATGTAGATTATGTTGCGTGTCAAATAGACATGGACGGACGGCAACGATCACGAGCGTACATCGGTGGACGCTGTCACGCTGGTCGAATGTAGGGAATTGGCTATTCGCACTCGCATTTCCACAACCTGAGGTTGGGGCGAACGATGGAAACGCAACGCCTCCACTATGAAGACGGTTCCGGAACAACGAAGAGTTCCGCGAACTCAGATCCAATCTCACGCCGCGCAAGCTCCGCCAATTCCCTACGGGCTTGTGCTAAGGCGTGCCCGGCGGCCGACCGGGCGTCATTCTGCTCAGGGGTCCACTTCTCCTTCTGGAACCGGCGCAGAAACCCGCTGCGCGCTTCTCCGGTCTCCGTTGCCTTGTCCATGACGGTGGAAGCTTTGTTGAACAGCTTATTGGCCACGAGGACAGCATCTTTGCTTCCGATTATCCTAACGCTGGCCGCTGCGCGGGACAAAGGATCTAATACCTGGTACATGCGATCGTGAAGCTCGAGGGGATCGACGGGTCTGCGATGGTAGAGCGTCACATCGAAATTGTCGCCGATCCCAGACCGGGATTGCATCGCTACATGAAAACTGTTTGCAATAAGGTCGACCATCGCCGAGGTCGCATAGAGCTGGGCGTAGGCGTCACGTCGCTCGAGCCGTCGTTGCTCGGAATCCTCGTGGCGGAGCCGCCTCGACTGGAGTCCGAGCGCTATCGCACCAGTAAGGAGTGCACTACCCAGCGCGGCGGACACTGGCGGTACCCATATCGAGAGGTCGGACACGGCGTCACTTCCTTCCTTGGTCGGTGATGGTCAAGAGATCAGAGCAGATGACGGTCCTCAAGAGAACCCGCTGGGTGGCTGATCCGCTGGAGGACGCGAGCGGGCAAGATCCCGAACCTGATCCGCTGCTGCTGGAAACGTCGTCGCTCCACGACGGACGTAGTACTGCGGGTTCTCTGGTCCAACCCCGTACGGCGGAGCGTTACCCTGTTCCACGGTGACGACGATGACATTATGGCCAGGATCCTCCTCGTCATCGATTGCATCAACAGAAAAGCCTGGCAACGGCGCCACGAGGTCCTTGATGAAGTTCGTGATCGCATCCTTGCATCCCTGCGTGACCTCATCCCCCGGAAGCCCGACGATCTTCCCGTCATCTTCTACGCCGAACAGGAGTCTCCCGCCTTCACCGTTCGCGAAAGCAGCAACGGTGCGACATACCTTGAGCCTTGCATCTTTGTCTTTCGGTACCTTCACCTTGAACTCAACCGTGGGGCCTTCGCCGGCAGAGACAAGTGCCTGCAACTGCATGGTTGGCTCCACTACGAACTCGACACCGGGACTGGGAGAGCTGGCATAAGGCGACGCCAAGAACTTTCGGTCGATCCACTCCGACCCACGCTTCAGAACTACCCACGCACCTGACGGCAAGCCATTCGACAGCGGGAACGTCTTGGTCTGTTGTTGCTTCGACGGGGACATCGGGGGCTCTAGTTGCTCGCCGGGGAGCTTCCCTGGAGGTCCAGAGACATGCGATGCCAGCTCCACCACCATGCCAGCAAGACCATAGCCCTCGACCGTGACGGCCATTTCTGTGGCTCCAATAACGACGACCTTGATTCGCCCTGAGCAGCCCTGAACCCGGAACGTTGGGCCCTGGGTACTCAGACTGTGTACTCCCGATGGACCGAGGGGGAACCCAAAGAAGCTAACGGCCGCATCTGCGAACGTCACGAACGACGGGATGTATTGGGCGATCAGGCTCCCGTAGTGGGTCTGCTTCGCTAACGCCTGGGGTGCCAGCTGATACGATGTGCAGGGCCATTCAAGTGGTTCGTGGTACCCCCACGTCTGGTTGCTTGCAAGGCGATTCCAGCTCACGTACGAACCGTCTGGAATCGTCGGCAGCTTCACCGCCACACCGGCGATGACCGCCGTCTCGTCGCGGAACCAGCCAGCGACCTTCGAGCCAGCGACCTCCGTAGCGATGAAGACAGCTTCCTCGTACTCCCATCGCCGTTGTTCCCAGCGAGGTGGTGCGACACCACTCACGACCTCCATGAGGTACTCGTGCCACTCGGAGTCTTCACGGGTGGCAGCTATGCGGACCCAGAGGGTCCCCTGGCCTTCGATGATCTTCAGCACCTCATCCCGGGTAGTCTGACCACTCTCGATCATGCGCTCACCACATCCCTCGCAAGCATCTCCGCCTGTTGCATCACCAATTGCACAGCGGAGTCTTGCCTGTCTGGGGGGTACTGGTATTTCCTGAGCAGTTTGCGGATCTTCGTCCGCAAAAGGGCGCGTACCTGCTCCTTTTTGTCCCAGTCGACGCTGGTGTTGGCCCGCACAACCTCAACGAGTTCCTGGGCAATGTGTTTGAGAACGTCGTCACCAAGCTCCATGACTGCCGAGTCGTTCTGGCGCACCGCGTCGTAGAAGGCGAGTTCGTCATCTTGCAACCCGAGAGTTGATCCGCGGTCGTGTTCGGTCCGCATCTCCTTCGCGAGTTCCACCAGCTCGGCGATGACCTCAGCGGCAGTGAGCGAGCGGTTGTTGTACGCGCGCATAGCCCTTTCCAGCATCTCGGAGAACTTCCTCTCGGCAACGACGTTGCGCTTTGACATGGACTTCACTTCGCTGGCGAGCAGGCGGCGCAGTAGCTCTATCTGGAGGTTCGGATGTGGCTTGGTGGATAGGCGCTTGGCGAACTCGTCGTCGATGATGCTGAGGTCCGGCCTGTCGATTCCTGAAGCAGCGTATATGTCGATGACGCCCGAACTGGTCACTGCATCCGAGACCACTTGGCGGAGCGCAGTTTCCAGCTCCACGCTGTCGCTCACCCCGGTTCGGTCCTCAGCTCTCGCACGGCGCAACTCGACAGCTACAGCCTGGAAGAAGGCGAGATCGTCGCGGTATGCAGTCGCTTCGGGAGACGAGACAGCGAGGGTGAAGCTCTGAGTAGCGACACGCACGTGTTGCAGGAACCTGTCCGGTAGCTCCATCACCACGCCACCCAGCAGGTGCTCCAGTGCGACCATGATCGCCTCGATCCTCGCCCGGTCGCTTCCAGACTCCAGCGTTTCTCGCCACGGGCAGCCATAGAGCAACTCGCAACAGACCTCGTGGTTCTCTTTGAGCAGTGCGAGCGCCTCATCGAGCGGTACGCCGACCTCCTGGCGGGCTCGGTCACGGTCCGTATAGTCAGCGAGTGCTGAGCGAAGGTTCTCTGCGATGCCGATGTAGTCGACGACGAGGCCGCCGGGCTTGTCCAGGAACGTTCGATTCACTCGGGCGATTGCCTGCATGAGCCCAGCGCCCCGCATCGGCTTGTCCATGTACATGGTGTGAAGTGATGGCGAGTCGAAGCCTGTGAGCCACATGTCGCAGACGATGACCACTTCCAGCGGGTCGTTCGGGTCCTTCGCCCGCTCCTTCAGCGCTCGCAGGCGCTTCTTGCTCCGTACGTGGCGGTTCATCTCTGGTCCGTCTGAAGCCGATCCCGTGATGACTACCTTGACCTTGCCTGCTGCATCGTCATCCGCAGGCCATTCCGGGCGCAGCTCTGCGATCTTGTCGTACAGGTCCACGCAGATTCGACGGCTCATGCAGACGATGAGGCTCTTGCCGACCTCTGCGGATCGCCGCTTCTCCCAGTGGTCTACGATGTCCCGTGCAACTTCGGTAATGCGCTTGTCAGCTCCGACGATCGCCTCCACCCTCGCCCCACGGGTCTTCAGATGCTCGCGAGAGTCTGTCTCGGCTGTCTCCGCTACCTCGTCGAAGTGCTCGTCGAGGATTGCCCGTGCTTCCTCGGGAAGCTCAACCTTAGCGAGACGCGCTTCGTAGTACACCTTGACAGTTGCCCCGTCCTGCTCGGACTGGGTCAGGTCGTAGATGTCGATGTACTCACCGAAGATCGCCCTGGTGTCCTTGTCTGCAGTCTCGATCGGTGTGCCCGTGAAGCCCATGAACGTAGCATGCGGAAGAGCATCTCGAAGATTGCGGGCCAGCCCATCGATGAGGTCGTACTGCGTCCGGTGCGCTTCGTCAGCGATGACTACGATGTTGCGCCGATCCGACAGTAGCGGGAAGCGCAGATTCGCCTCGCGGTCTTGCTTCGTCAAGCCGAACTTCTGCATGGTCGAGAACACGATCCCACCGGATGCCTTCGAGCGCAGCCGATCTCGAAGGTCCTCTTGGGACTCGGCCTGGACAGGTGCCTCCGGTAACGTGCGCTCCGGCGCGAACACCTCGTCGAAGAGCTGATCATCGAGGTCGTTTCGATCGGTCAGCAGCACAACGGTCGGATTCGCCATCGCTGAATGCCGCATGACCTTGCCGACATAGAAGAGCATGTCCAGGCTCTTGCCAGATCCCTGGGTATGCCAGACGACGCCTGCTCTGCCATCGCCACGTTCCATCGCGGACAGGGTTGCTTCGACTGCCTTGTTGACTGCATGAAACTGGTGGTACTTGGCGAGTCGCTTTACAACACCGCTGCGCTCGTAAGAGAAGCTCACGAAGCTCTGGACGAGGTCCACAAAGCGAGCAGGCTCGAAGACGCCTCGTACGAGGACCTCCATCTCAGGGGTGCCTGCTTCAGCGAGCTTCTTGCCGTCGATCGTCTTCCATGGTGCGTAGTGCTCGAATCGCCCCGACAACGGCCCCATACGGGCCTGCGTGCCCGTCGAGATGACGCACACAGCATTGTAGGCAAGGAGTGCTGGTATCTCGGCCGCGTAGGTGCGGAGCTGGTCGTAGGCATCTCGAAGCGTTGTCCGCTCCTTGCCGGGGACCTTCAGCTCAATGACCCCGAGCGGGAGTCCGTTGACAAACAGCACTACATCAGGTCGTCGAGTGCTCTGGTCGCCCTCGACAGTGTACTGGTTGACGGCGAGGAACTCGTTGCGGTCCGGGTGCTCGAAGTCGACCAGCCGCACAACTTCGTGTCGCAGTTCTCCGTCAGCATTACGACGCTCGATGGGAACGCCAGCGGTCAGGAGTTTGTAGATGCGCCAGTTCTCCGCGAGGACATCCGCACTCTCGGGACGGCGGACCGTGGCCACGACCTCATCGATGACGGATGGCGACGGCGCAGCATTCAGTCTGCCGATGGCCGATCGAAGACGATCCTCCAGGAGGACTTCGCGGTAGCTGGAGCGCTCCGCCCGGAGCTCGCCCGGACCGATCTCTGGCCCGAAGGCGACCTGCCAGCCGAGGTCGGCGAGGTAGTCAAGGCATACCTCCTCGACCCCGGACTCAGCGATGAAGCCGGCCACATCGCCTCCCCTTGGTAGCGACTACCACAGTTTGCGCCCACACCCGGGGCAGTTGCGACGCCATAGCTGGGTCTTTCCCCCACAACCTGGGCATTGTCGGACGGGAGCGACGGCGCCACCAATCATCCAGATCAGATGGAACCATCCTCCTGGTATACCCCCACCACCCTTGCTTCCACTCTTCTTTCTCATAGCGATTTCTCCTCTACCTCACCTTGTGTTCTCAACCAAGATTCGAGCATCGTTTTCTTCCACGAGTGACTCGGCGTCACGAACAAGAAGATCCCCACTCAGGAGCTTCGGGAGCAGGGTGTCGCGGAGAAGGACGAGTTTCGAGGCTTCGATGACACTCGATTCGACCAGGGCGTCGAGTGCCGACAACTCTCGCTCCAGGAAACCGTCCGAGTCCTGCGGCCACGCGATGCCCAGCTTGTTAAGCTCGTCCCTCCCGATTGAGCCAAAGACTGTGCCCTCGCTCTCATACGGCGCCCACACGGAATCATCTGCCGCAAGCGAATGGAACAAAGTGCTCGGGAAATCAACCGACCGAACTGCCGCCACCCCACGTCCGATTGCGCACCGTTCCGAAGCAACGTTGAGGGAGCCGACCGGAGCACGCACACTTACGAGGACATCGCTGCGTTCTGCAACGCGGGTTGGCTGAGAACACCAGATTCGGCGGGAGGGAAACCTTTCGCCAAAGTCCCGTCGTCCTTGGTAGAAGGGCAGCCCCTCACCATCTTCGTTATAGGTCGATCCAGGTGGCGACTGACCCATGATGATCTCAGCAATGTCTGATAGAGGTACTGACCGTGTCGTAGCCAAGGTAAAAGCACTCGACGCGAACCGATCGACGTGAGATGCGCCGATTCGCCTCGATCTTGTCGTCGAGTGCACCGAGGACCTCGGCGATCGCACGCTGCTCGGCAAGGGGAGGAATTAGCAGGCTCAGTTCGTGAGCCGCCTCACGATTGAGTCCGGGAACTGCAGAGTCCGTACTCATATGCCGCATGTCAAGATACTTCAAGAGGTAATAGGTAAAGCGTATGTCACGTTCCGGTCCAGTAGTTACGTAGAAAGTGGTGTCGATCGGCCACCCGCCATCTAAGGCAAAATGCACCTCGCCTACACTTCCTTTTCTTCCAATTACAACCATCGGTACGTTGATCAATGGCTCATCGTGCCATCCTGCAATGCCATTTGACCCATACACTGGAACGGTACCGGGGCAACGGCTCCGTTCCGGCAGGGACTTTCCGTACGAAAATGGGGCGAACTCGCCAAGGCGTAACTGCCGCCACTCACCCATCGATTCGCTCCAGCGCCGTCCGCACCCGCTCCTGCAACCGGTCGCTCTCCTCGAACGCCTCGTATAGCTCGCGCTTCAGCCGAGCGATCTTCTCCCCGATCGGCTCGTCGTCCTCCTCGACTGCCTCGCTGCCTACGTAGCGGCCGGGGGTGAGGACGAAGCGATGCTCGGCGATCTGTTGGACTGTGGCCGAGGCACAGAAGCCGGGCACGTCCTGGTACTCCCCGGCGTCCGATTCTCCTCGCCAGGCGTGGTAGGTGTCGGCGATGCGGGCGATGTCCTCGTCGGAGAGCTCTCGATGCGTGCGGTCGACCATGGCCCCGAGCTTGCGGGCGTCGATGAAGAGCACCTCGCCCCGTCGGTCCCGCCAGGTGGGGGTCCCCGGCCGGGTGTGGCCGTTGCCCTTGTCCCGGTTCAAGAACCAGAGCGACACGGGGATCTGTGTCGAGTAGAAGAGCTGGCCTGGCAGCGCGACGATGCACTCCACGAGGTCGCCTTCGACCATTGCCTGGCGGATCGTCCCTTCACCGGACTGCTGGGAGGAGAGCGACCCGTTGGCGAGCACGATGCCTGCCACACCCCGCGGCGAGAGGTGCGAGGCCATGTGCTGCAGCCAGGCGTAGTTGGCGTTTCCGGCCGGCGGCACCCCATAGCGCCAGCGTGGGTCCTCTCGGAGCTGGTCGCCTCCCCAGTCCGAGATGTTGAACGGCGGATTGGCCAGGATGTAGTCGGCCTTGAGGTCAGGGTGGAGGTCCTCGTGGAAGCTGTCGGCCCAGCGCGGCCCGAGGTCCGCCTCGATGCCGCGGATCGCGAGGTTCATCTTGGCCATGCGCCAGGTGGTGTCGTTGGACTCCTGGCCGTAGACCGCGATGTCGTTGCGACGGCCGCCGTGGGCCTCGACGAAGCGCTCCGACTGCACGAACATGCCTCCCGAGCCACAGCACGGGTCGTACACCCGGCCCTGATAAGGCTCGATCATCTCGACCAGCGTCTTTACGACCGAGCGGGGTGTGTAGAACTCGCCGCCGCCTTTGCCCTCAGCAGACGCGAAGCGTCCGAGGAAGTACTCGTACACCCGGCCCAAGATGTCCTTCTCACGATGCTCGGCAGCGCCGAGCCCGAGACCAGCGATCAGGTCAACCAGCTCACCAAGGCGGCGCAGGTCGAGCGCTGGGCGGGAAAAGTTCTTAGGCAGCACCCCGCGGAGACTCGGGTTCTCGACTTCGACTGCATCCATGGCCGAGTCGATGAGCTTCCCAATTTCAGGCTGCTTCGCCTTCGACTGTAGGAACTCCCAGCGTGCCTTCTGAGGAACCCAGAAGACCCCCTCGGCCGTGTACTCGTCCCGGGATTCCAGGAGGTCGGCGGCATGGTCGCCCGTGATCCCCTCCGCAACCAGGTCGGCAGCGAGCTTCGACCGCCGCTCGGTGAATGCATCGTCGATGTACTTGAGGAAGACAAGTCCCAGGACCACGTGCTTGTATTCACTCGCGTCCATCGACCCACGGAGCTTGTCCGCAGCCTTCCAGAGAGTGTCCTCGAAGCCGAGCGGCTCAGCATTGCGTGACTTGCGTGCCATCTCCTTAGACAGCTGTGCCGGTGATAACTGGAGTCGGGAGATGATCGCAACGAACCATGATTAGATGTTAGGACAGCCAGGTGGTGGCCTGTGACTTCTCAACGCATCCATGTGATGCTCCTGCTTGACCTATGACGGAGGTGACGCTGAACTCCACTCGCGTAAGCAGCCGTCCCACGTACATGATCAGTCAAAGCCAGCCAAGGAAAGCGGTTGGTAGCGAGGCTGGGACCAGAGACGTCGACGAAGGCTCTTGGTCACCTCTGCAAGCTGGCCTGGGCTGAGGTGCTCCTCTCTCACGCTGCATTGCCCCGGATGCTGGCCAGGAGCTGCTGCACCTTGTCCTCCAGTTCCTCGGGTGTCACCTCGACCTGCATCGACTGACCGCCATCGTCCACCCAATGCAGCGCCCTTGCTGCATCCGGTGTAATCGTGTGCGGTGCCGTGCCCTCAAGCACGTACTTGCCCCAGGGGACGCCGATCGTCCACATCATCGTCAGGGTTCGCGTCGTCGTTCTCCGCTCACCATGTATCGAGTCTCGCAAGTGTTCGTGTCCACCGGATCGATACGGTGCAGCGCGACGCAGTGCAGCAGTCACGATCGGCTCGGAGATATCCGCTGCCTCGCTCGCAGCTGCCGCCCAAGAGAATCGCTCGAACAAAGTCGCGGTGCGACGTGCATTCTCAGCCGTCATCGTAAACGTCTTGGCTACTGCCATAGGTTCGTTTCCTCTGCCCAATTTATCGGTCTCACGGATTATAGTACGTCCCCGGCATAAACTCTACCTTCTCCTCGACCGTAATCCCAAGCTCGCAGGCAAACTTGACGAGTCCCTGGCCTTCTGCACCAGTTGTATCGACCCGGGCATAGTAGTTGAGTCCCAGTGAGTGGTGTATGAGCCAGAGCTGAGGTGATGGGAGAAATCCCCCACACGCGGTGGTCACCGTGTCAACCTTTAGAAGAAAGTCAA
>JAJZXF010000058.1 GCA_021802485.1 Actinomycetes bacterium
GAGGCCTGAGCACCGAAGAAGTTTGTGCCGATAGCTACACATGACGAGGTGCTGGCACACGAGATGCCGTCTGGGATGTCCAAGGCCAAAGGCCCTTGTGCAGCTCCCATAGAACTCGCACTCCAGCTTGCTCCAGCGTTAGTGGTGACGACGCTAGCTGGTGAAAAGCCAATTGCCTTGAGTGAGAGGTCAGCTCTCGCACCTACGAACACACAGGTGCTCACCGACGCGCACGAGATAGCGTCGCCGGTGACAAGGGGTACGAGCAAGCTCACGATCCCAGATGGTGGAGCGCTCTTGGTCGCCTGCCAGTGAGCACCGGAATCGCTTGACTCGATGACCTCCGATGAGGACAGGCTGTGAAGTCCCACAGCGAAGCAGGTGCTTGAAGATGCAACACACGAGATGCCCCCGAGCGATTCGACACTCGATGGCACGAAAGCTTGCTCCCAGGTAGTTCCTGTGTTGGATGTGTAGAAGATCTCCGGCTTTGCTGACAGGCTGAGCTTTGCTGGAAAGCCACCTGCTACACACGAAGTAGCACTCGTACACGACACTGACGTGAGCGCCAACCCTGGAGAAGACGGGAACGGCACCTCATGCCAGCTAGCGCCTGCATTCTGGGTCGCTACGACATATGGCGAATACGACAAGCTCTTGAATCCGTCGAGGCTCACGCTTGTGCCTACTGCTATACATGAGCTCGCAGTAGCACACGAGACGTGCAAGATGAAGCTGTTCGGCTTCCCTGCGAGCTCCATCTGCCATGCGCCGGTCGCCAAAGGCGTCGTTTGGGTTACTGGCGGATAGAGCAGGCAGTATCCTTGAAACCCGATCAGGCACCCGAGCGAGATGCCCGAGATCTCAGGAGCAGGTTTCACAGCGGGGTCCGCTGTGATCTTGTAGCCGGTTATCGGGGTTCCCCCGTCGTTTGCAGGGGGGTTGAAGCTCACGAGGATGTGTTTGTCCTCTGCGGAGGCTACGACATCTCGTGGTGCGCTTGGCGAGCCTTTTGCGCTCGATACAACAGCCTCGCTCGATGGCCCAGAGGGTGCTCCGAACCCGAAGCTGTTCAGCGCTGTGACGCTGAAGGTGTAGTTCACAGAGTTCGAGAGGCCGGTAACGACGGTACTCGTAGCAGAAGGCGCTGCGATGAGTCCTCCACAGGTGTTGGTTGTGGTACTCACGCACGCTGGAGATGGCGTGATGAAGTATGCGATTAGCGCTACAGCGCCTTGCGGTGGTGCGATCCAGGTGACCGTGGCGCTACCAGCTGATCCGGTTGCCTGCACATCGTATGGCACGCCCGGTGCTCCAGCGCTCAGCGTATGAGGAGATGAGAGATGAGGCGTCGAAGAGGTGTGCTCAGAGGCTACTGCGACCACAGGTGAAATCATCACGAGGAGGACAGCTGAAGCTGCAAGCACCCCATAGAGCCCGAGTGGAGGTCTTGGCCGCCTCGCCCACCCTAACTCTCTCTCTCTCTGAGCTGAGTGCTCTGCCCGCCATAGCCCGCCTCCAATCGCACCCTGATCTAGCTGTGATTCACATCATAGCGATCATGCATTTCAATGTCCACGGATATCTACAGGGGAGCGACGCCTGTTGAGGCTCCTGACTATTGTCAGGGGATCCGCTGTCAGTTGCATGTCACCCATGCGCATCAGCCGTTGCGTGTGTATTGCCAACACAACCGCTCAGATCGTTGCACCACAGGCCCTGATGGGAACGTCGTTTCCCTCTGTTGCTTCGACGTGGGTCGGCACGTTCATGTGGCAAAGCGAGGCGTTCAGTGTCGATAGGGCTTGTCGAGAGTAGCTGCATGATGGGGGCCGTGAAAGGAGCAGCCCAAATGCGGAGACCGACTACTCTCGGATCACCGTGAGTCCGCCAACGCATGGACCAGCCGGGCCACTATCACCTCGTCAGCTCTCTCGCCAGCGATATTTGAGCAATGAAACTTCCATCGGGCCTGTGGATCCAGGCTAGAGTATCGTGACGTGCCAACGGCCGACGGAGAGATCGATACGTGGAACGAAGTTGTCCAGACCAAGCTGGATCAGACTCTAAGCCAAGCGGAACTTGGTCGATCCAGGCGAGGCGATATTGACACGGAACTAGCGACCCCAGGCGTTGTGCAAGATCCGGGGCTCTACGCGACGATCCACCGTCGTAGAGACGTGCGGTCCAGTTTCACTGGCGAGCGAATCCACGACGCCGTGATGCGTCGAATCCTCGCAGCTGCTCACGGGGCTCCGAGTGTCGGCCTCTCTCAACCCTGGGACTTCATCATCGTGGAGAGCGCCAGGACGCGGGCGAAATTCTGGGAGCATGTGCAAGTTGAACGAGAAGCCTTTGCCGCAACCCTCGCGTCGCAGCGTGCTGACCTGTTTGCCAGGATCAAGATCGAGGGGATCCGCGAGTCCAGCCTTGCGGTCGTCGTCACATATGATTCGAGCCGCGGAGCGCCAGACGTGCTTGGACGCCACGCGATAGCCGATGCCGGACTTTATTCGGTGTGCCTTGCGATCCAGAACCTCTGGTTGGCTGCGACAGCGGAGGGGCTGGGGGTTGGTTGGGTCTCGTTCTACAAAGAGTCGTTCTTGAGCGAGCTCCTCGGAATCCCTGCGGGGGTTCGTCCAGTCGCATGGCTTTGTCTTGGTCCGGTAAGTCACTTCGAGGAGGTCCCTGACTTGGAACGACACGGATGGAGGTCAAGGATGGCACTTGATGAGGTTCTGCATCACGAAAAGTGGTGCAATGCAGAACCAGGTGTCGGTAACGCTGGAGGCGACTTCGATGAGTCTTAGCGTAATCTCTTACGAGAATTAGAACAGGTCGGAACGAAAAGAGAGGCCCCTTCTTGTCTTATGGACGCTGAAGGAGCAGATCTCAAAAGAACATGAGTTCATACGAACGAATTACGGCCGCAATTGCCCGAGGAGGCATTCATGACATCTTTGGCCGCTGAGGCTCACAGCTTCCCGGCGTTGGTCAATCGCGGTATCTGCACCACTCAGACCGTGGTTGTCTCTTCAGGCACCGCCGGGAGGATCAGTCCGATCCCATCCAGAACGCGATGTCGCGGTTCATGGTTCACTGGTGGTGAAAGACTCGCTGCGCGATCGTGTCACGATTCAGCGATTACCATGATCGCTGAAGTCGTCAGCCCCCTTGGGGTGGAGTGATGGAGTCCAGCGTGAGAGACGAATCAGGTGCAAGGCACGCTGTGACCCGCATTCCTGGGTCGGAGGGGCCGCTTACGCTTTCTATCGATATTGGTGGCACGGGCCTAAAGGCGTCAGTCCTTGCAAGAGATGGATCGATGACAGCCGACCGAGTTCGCGTTCCAACTGCCTATCCCTGCACGCCACGGAGTCTCGTGAGTTCCCTGAAGGCCCTCGTGGCTCCGCTGCCTTCATACGATCGCGTTGCGGTCGGGTTTCCGGGAGTGGTCCGAGCTGGCAAGGTGCTCACTGCTCCTCACTTTGTCGAAGAGTCTGGCCCCGGTTCGAAGGTGGTCCCAAAGCTCCTTGAAGAGTGGTCTGGCTTTGATCTCGAGGCCGCGTTGGCGAGTGAACTTGGCGCTCCAGTAAGAGCCGCGAACGATGCAGACGTCCAGGGCGCTGCGGTGGTTTCGGGGATTGGACTCGAGCTGGTGGTTACTTTGGGCACAGGCGTAGGCACGGGACTATTCATGAACGGGAAGCTCGCACCGCACCTGGAGATAGCTCATCACCCGTTCCGGAAGGGACAGACCTACAATGAGCAGCTGGGTGAGGCAACGCGGCATAGGATAGGGATCGTCAAGTGGAACAAGAGGGTGCAAGAGGCAATCGAGAATCTCTACACGCTCTTGATGTATGACCGTGTTTACATCGGCGGAGGAAACTCCCGGAAAGTGACCGTCGATCTTGGTCCTCGTGTCGAGATAGTGGATAACTCCGCAGGGATCTTGGGCGGGATCAAACTCTGGGAAGTCGGGTTCCTCTGAGCGATTGCGATAACTCCGGCCGTAGACCTGCAACCTCCGGCTGAAATCCCGATCAGCTGTTCTTTTAGGCTTGCACAACCGTCAGCGGTCCGGGTGTCCTCCTGCGCTCTGTGTTTTCGGATTAGGCCAAAGCGCCAAGTCGTGTTGTTGGGTTCAAGACACCAAATCTCGCCACGACCCCAACCGGACTCTTGGCTCGCTTGGGCACACTCTTACCCGCTCCGGCCTTTACATGAACAACCGAGGTGATTGCGAGCGCCTCCGGCGAACCGGCAACCGGTACCCCAGGCTCTGGCGTGTTGGTCACAAGATTGATCGGTGTGACCGTGCCCGAAGCGGCGTTGGCCACGTATGCCTCGTTCCCGTTGGGTGTTATCGCAATTGCCAGGGGCCCCACTCCCACCGTGATGGGTGGCCCACTGGTCGCCGAAGTGAGATTTATTGGCACGACCTTTCCCGCTGGCAGTGATATGGGAGATCCTGATGCGGGCGGAGAACTTGGTCCGAATCCTGCTACGGTCACGTATGCCGTCAGGCCGTCAGGCGCTATTGCGATCGAGCTTGGGCCCAGCCCTACTTGGATCGGAGGACCCGGCACCCGTGTCACAAGATTGATTGGTGTGACCGTGTCCGAACCGGAGTTGGCTACGTAGGCCTCCTTCCCGTTGGGCGTTATCGCAATTGCCATGGGTTCCGCGCCCACTGCAATACCTGGTTCTGGGGACCCGGTAACGAGATTTATCGGCACGACCTTTCCCGCTGGTGGTGGTAGTGCAGGAGATCCTGGTGTTGGTGGAGAACTCGATCCGTACCCAGCTACGGTCACGTATGCCGTCAGGCCGTCAGGCGCTATTGCGATCGAGGTTGGGCCCAGCCCCACTTGGATCGGAGAACCCGGTCGCTCAGTTGCAAGGTTGATTGGGGTGACGGTCGAATCGGTTGCCCCGGGGTATCCCGCGTTGGCGACGTACAGGTGCAGTCCATTAGGAGCTACGGCCATGCCAATCGGGTTGATGCCCACGCCGATCGGCCGGCCAACTTGACCGGTGGACAGGTTCACCGGCGTTACCGTATCGCCCGGTAGGGTGGGGGAGCCGCCATCGGCTACGTAGGCAGTTTCACCGTTAGGTGCTATCACTATTCCATCCGGACCTGAACCAGCTTCCAGCGGCGTCGACTTGGTTTGCGAGGCAACGTCGATAGGGGTGATCGAGACGCCCGGCGTTGAAGAGGACTCGAGAGTGTCTGCCACATAGAGTGTGCCGGTAGCGAGTGCTTTGACCGGTGCCACCCCTGGTTGCACCACGGTGCTGGTCGTCGGATGCGATCGACGGTTGGGACGCGCATGACGAACAGCACTTCGCTGGGCTAGATGCCCGGGTTTGGCAGTCGAGTGAGTAGTTGCACATCCTGAGGTCAAACCCACAAGCATCAGCATCAAGATCCAGGCGAGAAAACTCGCTGGCCTCATCATCGTCCGAGAGCGCACAATGCGATCCTATCGCCAAGGCCATCGAGCGGGACCGTCAACTCAGCGGTCATTTCTTGCCGAGGAACACCGGTCGAGGCAGGAGTGGGAGAACGACCGTCGAGCGCCAGCCACCGTTTGGGCATTCGAAGCAGCGAGCTGTGAGTTGCTCAGATCTCGTCGTAGTCGAAACCGAGGTCAGGTGCTCGCACAAGGGCAGCGAACGCGATCCCATTCTCACCAGCCACTCGTTCGCAGGTACCTCCCCGGTCCACAACCGCTAGCATCAGCACCGGTTGCGCGCCGACACCCCGCACCACCTCCGCAGCCTCGGCCAAGGTCCTCCCTCGAGTAACGGTATCCTCGGTAAGAACCACGCGATCTCCAGGATCGAGGACGCCGGCTATGCGACCCAGCACGCCGTGATCCTTGGCCTCCTTGCGGACACTGAACGCTTTCAGGTTCTGACCTCGGACTGCGGCTGCACCGGCTAGTGCAAAAGACAGGGGATCCGCACCCATAGTCATGCCCCCGACAGCGGTGGCATCCGCGGGCAAAACGCTGAACGCGGCTTCGAGTACTAGGCGCAGCCCGTCCGGAGCACAGATAGTTTGCTTGGCATCGATGAACCAGCTGCTCTTGCGGCCTGACTTGAGGATGAAGTCCCCCCTCTTGACCGCATGGGCCATCAGGTGATCTACGAGGCGTTGGCGAACAGCGTTCGACTCTGATCCAGGAAGGTTCATCGATCACGGCCTCGGGGCGGCCCAAGCCCAGTAACTGACGTGTTGGCGCGGCCCTGCGGACGTGCTGTGTACCGATCGTCAAGGTGCTCGTCCACATCTTCCCACCAACCACCGGAAATGACGATCTTGTGTTCTCCGGGAACCACCGAGCCCACGACACGGGCCTCGTAGCCCGAGTCGCGAGCAGCAGCCAAGGCATCTTCGGCTGAACGTGGCGAGACTATTATTATCATCCCAAGTCCAAGGTTGAAGACCCTCTCCATTTCGTCCTTGGCAACGGGACCGCGACGCATAATCTCCGCGAAGATGCGCGGGAGATGCCAGCTGGTTCGGTCGATCAAAGCGCCGCAGTCGTCGGGGATCGAGCGGCTCAAATTACCAGCAATTCCGCCACCGGTGATGTGAGCGGCCGCATGAAGTTCAGCTGCTCTTGCCATCTGAAGAACCACAGGAGCATAGATAACAGATGGCCGAAGTAACTCGTCCGCGATGCTATGGTTGCACCCCGGCCACGCTGGCTCGTCAAGAGCGAGGCCCTCTGGCCCTGCCAGTGCCTTTCGGGCTAGAGAGTACCCGTTGCAGCGAAGCCCTGGAGACGCGAGACCGATCAGCACGTCGCCGCTTTGAACCTTTGAAGAGCCGAGAATAGCGGGTTCTTCGACGACTCCCACTGCGAAGCCCGCCAGATCGAGATTGCTAGCCCCCATTGCACCTGGATGTTCTGCGGTCTCGCCACCAATGAGGGCACAGCCTGCTGTCCGGCATCCTTCAACAATGCCCGTCACAACCTCCTCAACCTGGGGGATGTCCAGCTTGCCCATCGCAAGGTAGTCCAGAAAGAACAGCGGCTCTGCGCCGTGACACACAATGTCGTCGACGCACATAGCGACGAGGTCGACTCCAATGCCGGAAAAACTGCGGGCGGCCTCCGCAACTAGCACCTTTGTGCCGACGCCGTCGGTACTCGCGACGAGAATAGGTTGCCGGTAGCCCGTCGCAGCAGCAGAACTCGCACTGGATACTGGCCCCGCGAAGCTGCCCGGTTGAATCGGTATGCGAAAGAACCCCCCAAATCCACCAAGCCCTCCAAGAACCTCGGGACGGAACGTCGAATGCGCTAGACCACGTATCCGCTCTACCGCTTCATCGCCTGCTCTGATATCGACTCCTGAGTCAGAGTAGGTGATGGCGTCAGCCACCACGTATTGCTCCCGCAAGATCCAGCTGATCGCTACCGCCCGGGGTCGAAGAAATCGCCTCCAAGGCAGCCGCGGGTAGGTCGGTTGGATAGTTGCCAGTCAAACAGGCGTTGCAGAAATTGCCAGCTGGGGCGCCAATCGCCAGCATCAGGTTCTGAAGGTCGAGGTAGGCTACAGAGTCGGCTCCGAGAAACAGTGCTATGTCGTCGACTGACCTAGACGCAGCAAGCAGCTCGTCCCGGTTTGGTGTATCGATTCCGTAAAAGCACGGCCAGCGAAACGGTGGGGAGGAAATTCGCAAGTGCACCTCTAGCGCGCCAGCGTCACGCAGCATCCGCACCATCGCCTTGGTTGTGGTTCCACGAACGATCGAATCGTCCACAACGACCAGCCTCTTTCCCTTGATGCTCTCTCTCAGAGGGTTGAGTTTGCGACGCACGCCCCGATCCCGATCCCGTTGGGTCGGAGCAATGAATGTCCGGCCAATATAGCGGTTCTTCACCAGCCCTTGGCCGTAGGCGATCCCGCTGCGGCGGGCGTATCCCTCTGCGGCAGATATGCCCGAGTCAGGGACCCCAATGACCATGTCTGCATCCGCTGGAGACTGTGTCGCGAGGTACTCTCCCATACGGCAACGGGCCATGTGAACCTCGCGTCCGTAAATCCAGCTGTCCGGACGAGCGAAGTACACGAACTCGAACAAGCACAGCTTGGGGTTCACCTGTCCAGGGGCAAAGGGGTGAAGCGATCGTACGCCGTCGGCATCAATGACAACTACCTCTCCAGGGTCGATCTCGCGAACAAACTGGGCTCCAACCACGTCGAGAGCCGCAGTCTCGGATGCGAGGATCCAACCACAACCACGGGAGCCATCTTCTTCACCTGGATCCAGGCGTCCGAGACACAGTGGCCGGAAGCCGTTGGGGTCCCTCGCGCCGTAGACGTGGTCCACATCCATCAGCACGAACGAGAAGGCTCCCTCCAGTAATGCCAGGGTCGACACGAGGGCATTTTCGAGACTTTCTGGTTTCGTTCCATCAAGGCAGTCGGGGCGCTCGGGTGGATAGTAGGAAGCCATGAGCTCGGCAACAATGTCACTGTCATTCGTCACAATTCCCGGCAGCATGCCCGCCTTGCTAGCAAGAACGTCAGTATTTGTGAGGTTGCCGTTGTGCGCAAGAGCGAACCCGGCTCTCCCGGCGGGCCTGTACACCGGCTGGGCGCTGTGCCAGGTACTTGGGCCCGCGGTCGAATACCTGGTGTGCCCGACTGCGAGGTCCCCAGGCAGGCAGGACAGCGTGCGATCATCGAAGACTGAAGCCACAAGGCCCATGTCCTTTACGACGGTGATCGTATCCTGATCGCTCACCGCCATCCCGGCAGATTCCTGGCCTCTGTGTTGCAGAGCGTAGAGGCCGTCAAAGCAGAGCCGTGCGACGTCCCGACCAGGGGCAAAGACCCCAAAAACGCCGCAGGCTTCCTTCATGGCTTCGTCACCCATCACAGCCTGTTCGTGACCGTCGGAGTACTGCAAAGCCAGCTGCGGCGACACCATCGCAGGCAAGGCACGCCCTGCTCATCCACGCCCCGCCGGAATCTCTGACCAGTACGGCCTCACATCACATAGGCTACTCTGTGCGCGGATGCTGGATCTACATACCCACTCCCGCGCTTCAGACGGTTCAGACACGCCAGAGAGAATACCAGAGCTGGCGCTTGAGGCCGGGTGCTCAGCGGTAGCGCTTACCGACCACGACACGCTGGACGGTCTCGCGCCAGCGGGCCGTCGAGCGACCGAGCTTGGAATCAAACTGGTGAGGGGCTGCGAGGTCTCATGCGCATGGGAGCGCGGATCCATGCACGTTCTCATCTACTTCATCGATCGTGCAGACACCCCGATCGAGGCTGAACTCGCAAACCTTCGAGCGGATCGGGTGGTCCGCAACGAACGTATGCTCAAGAAGCTCCGCGACATCGGAATCAGCCTGACCATGGACGAGATTTCCCGGGAAGCTGGCGGCAAGGGTGTCGGCCGTCCCCACTTCGCTAGAGTTCTAGTTGGAAAGGGCGTGGTCGCGACACCGAAGGAAGCCTTCGAGCGCTTTCTGGGAGCAGGCATGCCGGCCTATGTGTCCAAGGCCCGTCTCAAGCCAGCTGAAGTGGCGTCTCTCGCCAAGCAGTCGGGTGCAGTCGCAGTTCTGGCCCACCCGCTGAGCCTTGGGCTCACCATGGATGAGATAGCGGCGATAGCGGCAGAGCTTGCAGAGAAGGGGTTCACGGGGATCGAAGCCCTTTATTCCTCCTATAGCGACCAAGAGCGCCGTTCGTTGTGCGAGATCGCGGCACGTTGCGACCTTGCGATTACAGGCGGCTCTGACTATCACGGGTCCTTTAAGCCCGATCTAAAGATCGGGACTGGCAGGGGTGACCTGGATGTGCCAGACAATCTCCTTCACGCCCTCGAAGAGCGCAGGCCTTAGCGCGGATTTTCGCCAGGCGAGTTCGGGCCCTGTTAGTCACAGTCGAATCCGAGAGCGGCCTTTCCCGATCGCCCTTGCGTTTAAGCTGGACCTCTCAGGAGGCTCACTCCATCACGCCACTTATAGCGCTCTGCCAGGCTCTTGCAACCTCACTCACACGCGCGCTGAGAAGCCCCTCGAAGATCATCTCCTCCCCACCCGCATCGCCAAGGCGCCGGGCTGGAACCTTGCGAGAGCGTGAACGCTCCAAGACCTCGTCCGGGTTACCGGTACACACAACCACCCTGGACGGGGACTCGGAGAAGAGCTCCGCAGCTGTCCTGAGGCCTGTAACCTCGAACCCGACGCCTGAGTTGACAGCCATCTCGGCCAGGCAAACCCCAAGTCCGCCAGCCGACACATCGTGCACTCCGTAAAGGAGCGTTTCTGTGGCAACGAGGTCGATCAGCAACCCAATCAGGCGAGCATGGGCGTCAAGATGCAGTTCCGGTAGCCTCCCACCCTTCAGTCCGCGAAGGCGCGTGGCCCACCTCGAGCCCCCGAGCACGGGTTCGCCATCTCCCAGGAGTACCAGCGAGCAACCTCTGGCCATACGGACCCCTGGCGGGCGGCGGACCTCGTCGATGACGCCAAGCATCCCTATCACCGGCGTGGGATCTATGTCGATGCCGTCACTCGAGTTGTACAAGCTGACGTTTCCGCCGACCACGGGCACCGCCAGCGCAGTGCAAGCTTCACTGATCCCGTCCACTATCTCCGAGAGCTGCCACATCACCTCCGGATGCTCTGGGTCCCCAAGGTTGATGCAGTCGACAGCAGCTACAGCTCGGGCGCCAGCGCAGGCGAGGTTCAACGCACTCTCGGCCACGGTCGCGGCCGCGCCATTCCGGGGATCCAGAGCACACCACGGAGCGTTCGAGTCAGTCGTGAGCGCAATTGCGCGGGGTGCTTGTGCACTCGAGCTCGCAGTGTCTTCCTCGCCCCGCGATTCGCCCGCCGAGCGGGACAGTCCTGGAGCACCGAGCCTCAGGACCGTGGCATCGCCTCCTGGGCCTTCGATGGTGTTGAGGAACAGCTGATGGTCGTACTGGCGAAATATCCAGGATGGATCGCCCGGCCAGCCGACGAGTGCTAGCAGATCCTGTTCCAGGCGACCAGGATCGCAGTGTTCCAACCTGTCAGGATGATCGGGATCACCCAAGTCGTCGTCGGGGCGAGGCGGTCGGTGCCGAGGCCTATCCAGAACAGGCGCGCCTTCGGATAGAGATGCCGCAGGGACGTCTGCGAGAACCCTGCCGTCCCAGCCCTCTAGTACTCGAAGCCGTCCCGTCAGCTTGCCATCCTTGCCACGTTGTGGGCTTGTCACCCTGGCGATCACTGACGCACGTACCTCCCAACGGGCACATACTTCGAGAACTCGATCGAGGTTCTCCGGACTTACGATCGCGAGCATGCGTTCCTGGCTCTCGCTGGTCATGATCTCGAAAGGTGCCATCCCGCGCTCGCGCAGCGGGATCTCGTCAAGGTTGACATCCATGCCCATCAGGGCCCGTGCAGCAGTCTCACTGGTCGCGCAAGCTATTCCTGCCCCACCGAGGTCCTGGACCCCTTCCACGAGCCTTGCTGCTTGCAGCTCGAGGCACGCCTCGATGAGCCTTTTCTCTTCGTACGGATCACCAACCTGAACGCTCGGGAGCTTCGACGCCCGCTCTAGGACATGAGATGGAACCCCAGCCGGGTACTCGCGGGCACGGTCCTCGGCACCTCCCGCATCGCGAGTCGCGCGGTCCGAACGCCTATCACCAGCATCGCTAGAGCCCGCGAACCCCGCAGACGCAAGCACACTGACCCCGCCTATGCCGTCCCTGCCTGTCGACGAACCCAGAAGTACGGCCAGGTTTCCCTCCCCAGAGGCACTGGCAAGTACCAGTTGGTCGACCGGAAGAATACCGACGCACATCACATTGACCAAAGGGTTGCCGTCGTAACACTCGTCAAGGCAGATCTCGCCGCCAACCGTTGGGACACCGACCGAGTTGCCGTAGCTGGAGATTCCGCCTACCACTCCGTCGAGCAACCACCGGTTGCGAGCACTAGATAGTGGGCCGAAGCTGAGGGCATCAAGGAGCGCGACTGGCCTTGCTCCAACGGACAGAATGTCTCGTATTATCCCACCTGCTCCAGTAGCCGCCCCCTGGTGCGGCTCTATCGCGGAAGGGTGATTATGGCTCTCCATGCGCAACGCAACAGCCCAGCCGTCCCCTACATCTACCACGCCCGCGTTCTCTCCTGGCCCGACAAGAACTAGCTCACCCTCTGTGGGAAGCCGGCGTAGATGCATCCGCGAAGACTTGTAAGAGCAGTGCTCGCTCCACATAACTGCGTACATCGCAAGCTCAAGATGGGTGGGGAAACGTCCGAGGATGCGTTCTATTGAGCTAGCCTCGTCATCGGTCAGGCCGAGTTCCCTGTGAAGCGGTTCTTGCATGCCGCCACAATACCCGACCCTGTCGTCATGGCGTCGAAGGAGTCGTATGCTGATCGTGAGCCGGCCGCAATCCATCTAGATCTCTAGGTTGGCATTTGTGGCAGTTGCAATGCATAATAAAGACATGGCACGTGCATCTAAAAGCAAGAACCAGAAGATGTCCTCTGAGCATAAAGTCGCACTTGCGACAGGACGTGAAGAGGGCAGAATTGTTCGCAACTACCTGAAGGCACTTGAGGCAAACCGCCCGCGTCGAGGTCGTAAACGTACTCCCGATGCCATCACGCGAGAGTTAGATGCTGTAAACGAACGCATTCAAACCGCTCATGCGCTGGACCGGCTTCATCTTATCCAAAGGAAGCACGATCTGGAGAAAGAGCTGCAGCGCGTAGACCGCCCATCAGTACTTGCAGATCTGGAGAGTGAGTTCCTGAAGGTCGCGGCATCTTATAGTGAACGCAAGTCAATCAGCTATGCAGCTTGGCGTGATGTCGGTGTCAGCCCTGCAGTTCTGAAAAATGCCGGGATCCCGAGGAGCCGCTAGCTTCGTCGCAGCCAATTCCGACACAGCGAAGGCCAATCACCGTGTTGGTTCTCGCATTGGGATCGGCACTGGGATTACAGGAGCTTGCATACGTGGTTACGATCGAATCTTCTCAGCCTGAGATTCGTGATCTGTCTCATCTTTGATGGGTGTTGCTGCAAGAAAAGCTGTCAGCAGCGCTGCACCGTCCAGCGAACCAAGTAGCGGATCACATGCTCTTTCGGGGTGAGGCATCAGGCCAACCACGTTCCCCTGCAAGTTGCTTATGCCCGCGATGTCGTCAATGGATCCGTTCGGGTTCTCGATATAACGCAGGACGACACTACCTGTTTCGCTGAGTTCTGATGCGGTACGAGCATCGCAGATGTAACTCCCGTCAAAGTGGTTGATTGGCAACACGAGGCTTGTCCCCTCGTCAATCCCGCTTGTCAGGACAGAGCGGTTGGAGTCCACGCGTACTCCAGCGGGTGCACAAATGAACCTGAGGTTTCGGTTCTTTTGAAGCGTCCCCGGGAGCAGGCCGGCCTCGCACAGGATCTGGAAGCCATTGCAAATCCCAAGAACAGGACCCCCTGACGCGGCAAATTCCCGGACCACGTCCATGACGGGTGAAAACCGGGCGAGGGCGCCTGGCCGGAGGTAGTCGCCGTGAGCAAAACCGCCGGGGAGTACCACCGCATCAGCGTGTCCAAGCGATTTGCTGGTATGCCATATTAACTTGGGAGCTGCTCCCAACTCGCCGAGAGCGTACGCGACATCGTGCTCGCAATTTGAACCTGGGAACACGACAACAGCAACTTGCGAACTCAAGCCGGGTTCCCCGCTGTTTCTGGCTGTGAAAGGGGCTGCAGTGTTATCCGAGCATCCTCCATCACTGGGTTGGCGAGGACCTGGCTGCAAAGCTCTCTCGTGCGTTCGAGCGCAATCTGCTCGTCAGTCGCGGAGACTACGAGACGGATTGCCTTTCCGACCCGTACCTGTTCGACATCGTCAAAGCCGAGGGCGGGAAGCGAGCGCTCTAAGGTGGCCCCTTGGGGATCGGCTATTCCTGGAAGCAGCCGCACCTCTACCAGAACGGAAAATTTCATCTCAACTCGTTTCTCCAATCAGACAGTTTCTGCCCGGAAAGCATCTCGTACGCGATCCGGTAACGTCTTGCGGTTTCTTCTACAACATTGTCCGGAAGATGTGGCGCAGGAGGACGCTTGTCCCAGCCGGTTGCTTCGAGGAAGTCTCTGACCGGCTGCTTGTCGAACGGCACGGGCTCGGTCCCTGCTGACCAACCCGCTGCCAGCCAGAACCGTGATGAATCGGGTGTCAACACTTCGTCACAGATTGCTAGTTCCCCATCGATGATGCCGAGCTCGAACTTCGTGTCCGCGACGAGAAGTCCCTCTTCACCGGCTCTGATCTCAGCCTTTCGATATGCTTCTAGGCTGATCTCTCGAGCACGCTCTGCGGTGCTACGCCCCACGATCTTTGCGGCTTGCGTAAACGAGATATTGATGTCGTGGCCTGCGGTGGCTTTGGTGGATGGTGTGAACACTGGCTCGGGAAGCCGTGAGCCCTTTGTAAGCCCGGCTGGGACCTTGGTTCCGTGGATTGTCCCAGTTTCCGCGTACTCCTTGAACGCGGAGCCTGCAAGGTAGCCTCTCACGATGCATTCGATCGGGAGCATCTCGGCACGGGCTACGAGCATTGACCTTCCTGCAATGTCAGGCAGAGACGCCAAGGCGCTGGGGAAATCTCGCGGATCCGTGCTGATGAGATGGTTGGGTGCAACGTTTGCTAACTCGCCAAGCCAGTAGGTGGTGAGCGCAGTTAGGACGCGGCCCTTATCTGGGATGCTCTCCGACAAGACCACATCGAACGCCGAGATGCGATCCGATGCCACCATCAGCAGTCGCCCCTCACCCGCATCGTAGATGTCACGGACCTTGCCCGAGACGATCGGACGGAGGCCCGCTTGCTCGGGGTAGTTGACATTCTGGGCACTCTCGGACGAGCCAGTGTTCATATCACGACCTCTCTCGCGGCATCGATCACGCGATTGACATTGCGAAGGGATCGTTGCAGGCTGAACGCCTCCGAAAGGACCTCCGGCGTCAAGGGCACCTCGGGGTCGTCTGCCAGCAACTCCTGGAACGTGCGCTCGCCCTCGTAGGCCATGCGGGCATCCCGTTGAACTGTTCGATAAGCAACGTCTCTGTCCATTCCCGACTTGATCATCGCGAGCAACACTGGCTGACTGAACATCAGACCGCCAGAGCTCTCCAGATTCTCGTGCATCCTCGCTGCATTGACCACCATACCCTCTACTATGCGGGCCATGGTCTTTAGCAGGTAATGGGTAAGCTGTAGTGCATCCGGCAGTATTATGCGCTCGGCAGAGCTGTGCGATATATCGCGCTCATGCCACAAGGCGACATTCTCGAGTCCCGCCCCGAGGTACCCACGGACCACTCGCGCAAGGCCACACATCCGCTCGGACAGCACGGGATTGCGCTTGTGTGGCATTGCAGAGCTACCTTTCTGACCCTTGCCAAAGGGCTCTTCCGCTTCTGCAACCTCGGTACGCTGCAGGTGGCGAACCTCGGTTGCGAAGCTTTCCACACTGGTAGCGGCTGAAGCGCAGGCCCATAGGAGCTCTGCGTGGCGGTCCCGCGCAATCACCTGGGTTGCTGGAACAGGCCTCAACCCGAGGGATGCGCAGACGTGTTCTTCGACCTTGGGATCGACATTCGAGTACGTGCCGACGGCGCCTGACAGCTTGCCAACAGCGATGCTTTCCCTTGCGGTCCGGAGTCGCTGGCGGTCACGGTCTGCCTGGAGGCACCAAAGCGCGAGCTTTGCGCCGAATGTGGTCGGTTCAGCGTGCATCCCATGCGTGCGTCCCGGCATTGGCGTCGCCGCGAACTCCAACGCACGATCTCGCAGCACACTCACGAGGTTGCTGGAGGAACTGAGCAGCAGATCTGCTGCTCGCGCGAGGGTGAGGCACTGTGCGGTGTCCACTACGTCAGACGAGGTGAGACCGTAATGGATCCATTCCCCCTCAGGTGGGCCGACCCTTGCCTGGAGAACATCTACGAACGCCGCGACATCGTGATTCGTCACCCGCTCCCGTTCTGAAACCGCATTCACGAAGTCCCGGTCGATGACTGGCGCCCGCTTTCGGACCAGCTCTGCATCCGCTCGCGGGACAACCCCGATCGCGGCCCAGCCCTCTAGCGCCAGCAGTTCGATCTCCATCCACAGGTTCATCCGAGCCTCGTCCGCGAACAAAGCGGACATCTCCGAAGACGCATATCTCTCGATCACTTGGCAGGCTCCTTTTCTCCAGAAGGTTCCACTAGCTTGGCCGGCATCTGTTGCAGACCGCGGTGAAGGTTATCGACCGCGGCCAGAGCGATATCGTTGCGGTACTGACAGCCCGGCCAACGCAGCGCCTCTACCGCTTCATAGGCGCTACTCCTTGCCTGCGCAAGCTCGGGTGCCACTGCAGTCACGCTAAGAACCCTGCCACCCGCGGTGACAAAGTTCCCGCTCGCATCGAGCGCGGTGCTGCCATGGAACACGGTCACGCTATCTATGTTCGCTGCCGCTTCGAGATCCCCAATACGATCGCCATGCCGTGGCGAATCCGGATACCCCTCTGCAGCGAGAACCACGCATATGCATGCATCCCGTACGAACTTCACCTCTGTTCTGAGGTGACCTTCAGCGACTTCCAACAGTACAGCAGCGAGATCGCAGCCGAGGCGAGGGAGAACTACCTGCGCTTCCGGGTCCCCGAACCTGATGTTGTACTCGAGAACCTTCGGCCCCTCAGCTGTAAGCATGATGCCTGCGTAAAGGACTCCCCTGTAGTCGATTCCCCTGCGACGTAGCACGTGGACCAGTGGCTCGACCGCCGTCTCTATCATGTGCTCGACGAGGTCCTCCCCGGCGCTTGGCACAGGAGAGTATGCGCCCATGCCACCGGTATTTGGCCCATCGTCGCTGTCCTTCAAACGCTTGAAGTCCTGGGCAAGCGCGAGTGGGGCGACCCGTTTGCCGTCGCAGAGCACCATCAACGACAGCTCATCGCCCGAGAGCCCCTCCTCGATGACGACCTTCCTACCTGCGTCGCCGAACGAGCGGCCAGAGAGCTTGGCCTCGATGTCTACCTTGGCGTCTGCAAGAGAGCTGGTTACAAAGACACCCTTACCGCCGGCAAGACCATCCGTCTTGATCACGTACGGCCCGGGAAGCTGGGCAAGAAATTGGCTCGCCTCAGCAAACGAAGAGAACGAACCGTGCCTCGCGGTAGGGACTTGAGCCTCGATGAGAAGCTCTTTCATCCATGCCTTCGATCCCTCGAGAACAGCTCCCGGTCTTCCTGGGCCAACTACGCGACGACCTCGGGCCCTGAGGCGATCAGCAAGGCCGTCGACAAGAGGCGCTTCAGGGCCGATCACGTACAGGTCCGCTTCGATCTCCTCCGCGGGGGCCGCCGTTGAGGAGATGCCTGCTGGGCCCCCAGGCGCTTCAGGTTCCTCCATTCCCGGGTTTCCGGGCGTTACTAGCACTTTCGCGGTCCGGGAGAGAACGTGCGCGAGGGCGTGCTCCCTCGCTCCCGAGCCAACCACTACTACTTGCATCAGAAATGGGTGTGGGACGGGATACCCCCGGCTTCAGCCGTGGGGAGGGATAGTCCCACTCGGGCCGGAGGCCCAACCTCCTCCCAGTATTCGTATCCCCAGCCATCCCCATACTGCATGAGCTTGCAGTAG
>JAJZXF010000151.1 GCA_021802485.1 Actinomycetes bacterium
CCGTGATCAGAGAACCTGCCGCGAGAAAAGGAACCAGCGGGACACTCGACTTGCGGCCCTGGCCCCTGAAGATCACCAGCCAGAGGCCAGCTACTGCTGCAAAGACGAACGAAAGCGCAAGTCCCACGAACACATATGCTTCACCCAACCAGCCGAGGTAGACGCCGATCAGGAAGGCAAGCCGGACATCCCCGAAACCGAGTCCGTCCGGATAAATGAAGTGAACCAGGAAAAAAAAGCCAAACGCACTTGCGCCACCGATTGCGGCATGAACTAGCGACGAGCTTGAGTGGTCGAAAACTGCCGCGAGCGGGAGCACAACGAGAGTCGCCACGAGCGCTGGGTAAACGAAACGCACCGGCACGATCCGCATCCGTGCATCCACAACTGTGGCCACAACCAACAACCCGGCGAAGATGCAGTAAGCAAGCAAGACCAGGTCTGCTCCGAAGCGAATCGCCGAGAGGGAGAAAAGCGTGCCGGTTGTTACCTCTACACCTAGACGGCGCACGGAAAACCGCTCACCGCAGCTCTTGCAGCGGCCGCGTGATGCAATCCACCAAACCACCGGAAGTGCCCTCACGGTCGGCACAAGCTCGCTGCTACATTGCGAGCATGTGAACCATGGACGCGCCAGCGACTGCTTCGTTGGTACGCGCTCGATCACCACCTCCAGCAGCGAACCGGCAAGTAAACCCGCCAGGAAGCACCCACCTTCGAGCAGCAGGCGCACGCCTGTCCTCAGCCGAGCAGCCGAACGAGCGTCGCGAGATCGTTGCGTGCAATCCCAAGATCGTGCAGCACAGACGCTAGGTCGTTCACGGCCGCCTGCAGAACCACTTTGTTGCCAGGAAAGCCCGTGGGAATCAAGGAAAGCACCGAGGCAGAGACCCCTTCTGTAGTCGTGGTCGCCATCGTGGTCTCAGCCTCGGCCCTCTTTGCCGCTACTCCCGCACGCTGGCGAACCGATGCGCTCAGCTTCGAGACCCCCTTCGGCGCGCGAGCCTCCAGAGAACCCTGGGCAGCAAGCTTTGAGAAAATACCCTCGACGTAGACGACTTGGTCCGCGGCCAGGGTGAGGTAGACCTTTGGCGTAACGAGTGACATCACCCTGTAGGAGCCAACTGCATCCCCCGCCAGTGCGATTACCTGCGAGGTGGAGGCTGCTCTTTGCACCTTCGCTGCTATCGCACGCAGCCCCGAGGCCGTAGCAGAGATACCCGCGACGAGTAGCGCACGATCAGGGGCCGTCACAGACGCGGAGGATCCGACGGCCGCCGCGAGTGTGGACAGCTGGCTCTGCCTCTTAGCCAGCTGAGAAAGAAGCTGCCCCTGAGCAGCGGCAGTTGACATTCCACTCGACAGGCCCAGCGCTGCACTTGCTCGAATCCCACCCGTCTGAGCAGAAGTGGATGAACTCGTCGAAGCAGCCGCCATGCTCGCCTGCGCCTTTGAAAGATAGCTGTCGACGATCCCAACCTCAGAATCCACAACGCTCATAACAGACGAGGACAAAGAAACCGCACTCTGTGGTCCTGGAGCTGGTCGCGCAGTCTTTCCAGCCCCCACCTTCACATGGCTAGCGGGACGGGAGGAACCGTGCGACGTAGCGTGTGGCGGAGCAGGTGAAGAGGAGCACGACGCGAGCAAGAACGCGCAGGCAAGAACTGACACGGCCCCGATCGGGCGGTGCCACCTCTTGGCCCAAAGAGCCCCGCCTGCGCTAGTGACCACCCAGTGGCCCGCTCTCAGCCGCGCAGTGGGAAATGTCCGAATCGAGTCGCGCGTCATCCGCAGCGACAATCCCAGCCATGTGACAACATACGGAGCAATCTATACGGAACAGTTTGTCAGGAGAACATCAGCGCCTTGGCGAGCTCCGCCTCAGGAACCGGCCGGGAGAACAAGAAACCCTGAGCGTAGTCACAGCCGAGGTCGCGGAGCACTTCAAGCTGGCTCTCGGTCTCGACTCCTTCAGCAATAACCCTGAGGTCAAGTGTATGGGCGAGGTTGATCACTGCCCCGACAATAGCGGTGTCACCCTTGCTCTTGCCGAGCCCGTCCACAAAGGACTTGTCCACCTTGAGCACATCCAGAGGAAGCCGCCTCAAGTACGTCAGGGAGGAAAAGCCCGTACCGAAGTCGTCGATTGCGAGCATCACCCCCAAGTCCTTCAGTGCATGCAACACAGCAATCGCAGCGTCCGTGTTGCTCATGAGAGCCGTCTCGGTAATCTCCAACGTCAGGTGCTCAGGAGCAAGACCCGTGCCCGACAGCACGTCCCCCACCGTGCCGACCAGGTTCGGCTGATCAAGCTGGCGCGCCGAGAGATTGACCGACATTGCACCACCTGGCATGCCAACCTCGCCACCCTGCCAATTCTTGAGCCTCTTGCAGGACTCCTCTAGAACCCACGCGCCAATCGGCACGATCAGGCCCGTCTCTTCAGCGACCGGAATGAACTTGTCCGGAGCCACCATTCCCTTCTCCGGGTGCTCCCACCTGATAAGTGCCTCTACGCTCGAAGGGCTGACCGCTCCCAGCTCTCGAATGTCCACCACTGGCTGGAAGAACACCCTCAGCTCGTCCCGCTCGAGCGCTCGATGCAAGGATGCCTCCGTCGCCATGCGCCCGAAGACACTCACCCGGATGTCCTCGCCGAAGACCTGGTAACAGGCACCACCACGCTCCTTCGCCCTATAGACAGCAGCATCCGCGTTGCTGAGAAGGACTTGCGGGTCATCGTCATCACCACTCGTGATTGCTATACCGATACTCGTCGAGATGAACACCTCCCCGCCACCGACTGAAAAGGGCTCTCTCATCGCCCTTGCAATGCCTACTGCGAGCTGGGTGGCGTGAAGATCGGCCTCCGGACCCTCGGTCAGGATCATGAACTCATCGCCGCCGAGGCGCGCAACGACGTCCCGACGTCCCGCTTCCTCGGTGAGCCGACGCGCCGCTGCAATGAGCACCCCGTCTCCCACCTCATGCCCCAAGCTCTCATTGACTGC
>JAJZXF010000004.1 GCA_021802485.1 Actinomycetes bacterium
ATGCTGGACTTTCGGCCTTGACAGGAACGAGAGGCGACGCACAATGTGGCCATGGCGTTGGTGCCGGCCGTGCTCACGTTGAATGTCTCCCCGTGCTCATTTAGCGTGGCGGTCGACAACCGTCAGGTGGCCAGGCTGGCGGAGTGGGCAGCAGCGAAGAGTGGTATACCGGTAGTCCGTGTCGAAGCCGAGGTCAGATCGGGGATGAACGGAGTTCGAAGGCGTGTATAGCGGCTTCTCGCTGATCGAAATGTCAAAGTCGTGGTCGTCGAAGACAGAGACCGTCTCGGGCGTATGAACGCCAAGCTTGTCGAAGCAGCTCTGTCGGCATGCGGGCGACAGCTCGTCCAAATCGCGTAATCAGCCCGGAGTAGCAACCCGGAGCAGCGGGTGCCCATAGAGCCTTGCTCGTCCCGAGAGAGGCTTATCCCATCAGTGAGTTGTTTGCTGATGGATTGGCGAACGGAACATCCTGGCTCGGATAGTTCCAATGACGTTGCCTGCCGGTGCCTCGCAAGAGATGATCGCGATTCCTTCACGGTTTGTGGCGAGCTAGTTGTGAGTTGGGCACAGGCACCGAGGCTGGCTGTCCCGCTGGACGAGGGGCCAGCATCTTGAAGCCTTCTGGCCGGCGACCAGGCCAGCCAGAAGTGCTCAGTAGGCTCAGGATCTGCGCGGTGAACTCGCGAGCTGCGTGTGACGGCACGCGGCCTGAACGTTGTGCGAAGCCAATGTGACGCGAGGGGGTCGGCCCTGTGAGGCGGATGACGTGGATGCCCCTGTGGCCGTGCGCGATGATGCTGGGCACGATGGCAGCGCCCAGCCCGGCCGCCGCGAGCGCTAGAACACCGTCGATATCGCCGCCCTCGCTCGCGATGACCAGCTTGAGTCCGGCAGCGGCGAAAGCATCGACCGTTTCTCGATGCAGGCTGTAAGACGCTCCGAACATGACCATCGGTATGTCGTGCAGATCGCTGAAGCGCATGCGTCGCCGAGAGGCGAGTGGATGGTCGTGTGCGACAGCGCAGACGAGTTCCTCCTCGGCTAGCGGTCGTGTCGCTAACGTCTTGCTCTTAACCGGCAGCTTGAGCAGGGCGAGCTCGAGTGTGCCTGTCTCGAGCTCGCTGGCGAGGTCTGACGATGCGCCCTCGGTGAGCTCAATCGAGATGCCTGGATGCTCTCGATGGAATCGCACCAAGGCCTCCGGGAGCAGAGCTCTTGCCAATGAAGGCGTCGCGCCTATGCGGAGCCGGCCCGTTCGCAGACCCGCCAGCTCCCGTACCCGCTCGACGGCCTCTTCAGCTCCTGAGAGTACGTTGCGAGCAAGCGGCAGGAGGGTCTGTCCAGCCTCGGTGAGCTGCATGCCAGTCGGGTCTCGGTGAAACAATGCTACGCCGAGCTCGGCCTCGAGCTTGAGGATTTGGGCACTGACCGATGGCTGTGCGATGTGGACCAGAGCAGCAGCGCGCGTCACGTTCCCCGTGTCTGCGACAGCGACGAAGTATTTCAGACGGTGCAGCTGGATGTCCATGGAGTACTCCAGTCTCGGAACCCAAGGTGGCTCAAGAGTGTTCTGGTGTCAATGATAGCCAATAGGCAGAAGCTATTACAACTAGTCTAGATATATCTTGGACATATAACACGACGTGGCTTACCCTAATAAGAGATGATGCAAGACATGTTCAACATGCTTTCCAGTTGAACAAGAGAGAAGGGAGCAAACGGAATGCGGCGCAAGACACTTGATACGTTATTGGTGGCAGGTGGTGGCGTGCTCTTCGTGGTGCTTCTCGCGGTCGGCGCCGTCGCGACTTGGGGTTATATGTACGCGAACGGAACTGTCCACGATCAGCTTGCCGCTCAGAAGATATATTTTCCCCCCGCAGGAAGCCAAGAGCTTGCGAGTCCAAAGATCGGCCCGTATTTGAACAAGTACGCAGGCCAGCAGGTTGTGAACGGTGCTCAGGCCGAAGCATACGCGAACCACTTCATCGCTGTGCATCTACAGGGCATCGGCGGCGGTCGGACCTATTCCGAGCTCAGTGCGCTTTCTCGCAAGAACCCGGCTAATGCTGCTCTGAAGGCGGACGTAACCAGCGTCTTCATGGGAACGACGCTGAGGGGCTTGCTCCTGGAAGCATATGCATTCTGGATGATCGGCCAGGTTGCGTTCTGGGTCGGGCTAAGCGCATGGGTACTTGCATTCTTGATGCTGGTTTTGGTGGCGCTCGGTATCCTGCACTCCCGACGGGTATCCGCCGACGCGACTGTCCTGGTCGGGAAAGGCCTCACGGCAGCTGCTGCGTGATCAAGCTGGCAATCGAGTCCGTCACCGTTCCCCAGCTGGGCCTCTGGATGTGTTCAAAGGCCCAGCTGGCGCGACTGTTGCATGCCCCACGCTGGTTGGACGTGGTCCGCGCAGCCTGTGTGAGTGCTGCGATGTAGGGAGTCAGAGGCGGGAGTGGCGCGTCAGGATCTGGGAGCAGACCTCTGGGCCATAGAGCAGTCCACGCAGATCATGACGCCTCGCGCATCAACGGAAAGCAGCCCGCAAGCTTCTCAGGATGAAATGCTCAACCCGGCCGACACTACAGCCGATCCTATCTAAGACGCCAGGAAGGCAAAGTACACTCGCGGCCACGGAGCAGGCCGGGACCATGTGGAGGTGCGATGCGTTCCAGGCGGATGGGAACTATTGGAATTCCTGCAGCGATCGTGACGATCGTCGTCATGATGGTTGTCCCAATGCCCTCCTTCGTGCTGGACGTCCTCATCACCGCCAATATCACCATGGCGATCATCGTCTTGATCATGAGCATGCACGTTCAACGCCCGCTCGACTTCTCGGTGTTCCCATCGCTGCTTCTTGTTGCGACGATGTTCCGGCTCGCTTTGAATGTAAGCGCGACGCGCCTTGTGCTTTTGCACGCGTACGCGGGGACTGTGATCCAGTCCTTTGGCCACTTCGTGGTCGGCCAGTCGATTGTAGTTGGCCTTGTTGTCTTCTTGATCCTTATCATCATCCAGTTCGTCGTCATCACAAACGGTTCCGGCCGGGTCGCGGAGGTAGCGGCCCGCTTCACCCTGGACGCGATGCCTGGCAAGCAGATGGCGATAGATGCGGACCTCAACTCCGGCTTGATCGACTCTGCAGAGGCGCGGCGTCGTAGGGCCGAGGTCGGTGACGAAGCGGACTTTTACGGAGCGATGGATGGAGCGTCAAAGTTCGTAAAGGGTGATGCAATGGCGGCGGTGGTGATCACCGCAGTCAACCTGATAGGCGGGTTCGTGGTAGGGGTCGTCGAGCACCACATGCCTATTGGCCAGGCAGCGGACACCTATAGCCTGCTGAGCGTAGGTGACGGGCTTGTCTCCCAGATACCAGCGTTGCTGCTGTCCATCTCCACGGGCTTGGTGGTGACCCGAGCTGCGAGCGAGAACGACTTTGGCTCCTCGCTCGTCGCACAGTTCTCTTCGCAGCATCGCGCAGTGCGGATGGCCGGGGCGATCATCGCGATAGTTGGCCTCGTGCCTGGCCTTCCAACGCTGGCTTTTCTCGTCGTTGGCGGCGGGATCTTCCTTGTGGGTCTGAAAGCGAAGCACGGCCTCGTGGATAAGTTGGAGTTGCAGGCAACCCCGGCAGTGGATGGCGAAGATGGGAGTGGCACCGATGTCGCGGCTGAGCTAACTCCGCAGTCCCTCGCCCGGGAGATGCGAGCGGAGCCACTCGAGTTGGAGCTGGCATTCGATCTCATAGATCTTGTGGACAGGTCACGGGGTGGCGATCTCTTGGACCGGGTGCAAGGCCTCAGGCGAAAGGTCGCTTCGGAGCTTGGCTTCGTGTTTCCAGCGGTCAGGACCAGGGACAACCTATCCCTTGCGGCGTCGAAGTACGTGATCCGGCTTCACGGCGTCGAAGTCGTGCGAGGGGAGGCGCCACCAGGGAAGATACTGGTTATTGGCAACAAGCTCGACGAACTTCCGGGAGTGGAGACCAACGAGCCTGTGTTCGGCCTTCCAGCTCGCTGGGTTCCGATGGAGATGCGCCACCTTGCTGCATCAGGTGCAAGGACCGTCGTCGATCGTTCCTCGGTCATCGCTACCCACCTTGGCGAGGTGGTAGCGGCCAACGCGGGCCGATTGCTGTCGCGCCAGCAGGTTCAGAGCCTGATTGAAGTCGCTCGGGGAACCGATCCGGTGGTTGTGGACGAGATGGCGGGTGTGCCGCTGTCACTGGGTGAGGTCCAAAAGGTGCTCTGCGGTCTGCTCGACGAAGGGGTGTCTATCAAGAGCCTCGTTCCGATACTCGAGGCGATCACAGAGCGGGCGCGCCAGAACAAGAGCCCAGAGGCACTGATGGAGGCCGCGCGAAAGGCGATCGGCCCGGCGATCTCAGCGAAGTACCAGACGGATGGTCGGATGCATGTCATCACGCTGGATGGCGTCCTTGAACAGACGCTCTCCGAGGCTGTCCGGAGCGGTGAAGATGGCTCTGTGCTTGCATGTGATCCTGCGGTTGCCGAGACTGTCGTTACCGAGGTGGCGCGCCTTTCAACCACCGCGGAGGAAGCTGGGCAGGTCCCGGTGCTCGTGTGCTCGGCAAGGCTCAGACCTGCTCTGTGGCGCTTGCTCAAGCCGCTGCTACCACGTTTGGGCGTGCTCTCTGTCGAAGAGCTCGGGAACCGGGCGGTGCTCGAAAGGGTTGGGGAGGTGAGCCTTGCCAGAGTTGCGGTTTGAAGGAACTTCCCTAGCGCCGCTGCTGGAGAGGATCAGGACGGATCTCGGCGAGGGATGCTCGATTACGAGAGCCGTGAAGAAGCGCAAGGGGGGCATTTGGGGCTTCTACGCACGTGAGTACTTTGAAATCACAGTAGCGAAGGACGATTTGGCTCGAGACGGGATGCTCGGAGAAAGCATCCCGTCTGGTGTGCCCGAAGGGAACGAAGCGGACTCCGAAACCGCTCCGGAGGTTGCGAGTCGAGGACCGATCCTCGCGGAGCACGTACCTCACGTCCCAGAAAAGGGCCTGACGGGCACGCAGTTAAGCGTGTTGCCGGGTTCCGGGCCGCTCGGAAGCATTTACTGCTCGCCTGGTGCAAGCACCGCGGCGGCGGTTGGCGGTGATCCTGAGGGGACATCCTCGCCGAGTGGCCACAGCCTAGCGGCGAGGACCTGGTCCCCAAACGGTCATCGTGGTTCGTACCTTGCCAGGGATGTCGAGGATGATTCCAACATCGTTGCAGGAACACCGGAGGCTCTCGGCGATTACCTCGGGGTTCCTCTGGACCAAGGCGACCCCGCTACCTCTCCCTTTGCTGACATGCTTGATGCTTTCACCGCGAGAGCCCCTGATGGTGGGGATGGTCTCGCTACCGAGATGCGGGATGTCTCTGATCCCAGGCTAGAGAGCAAGGCCCCTGTGCTTGGCGGTGGAGTGCAGATGAGCGCGGGTCTCGCAGCGAGCGACGTATCCGGGGAGCTTGAAGCGTTGGGCCTGGCGGAGCAGGTCTCGTCCTGGCCAGCATCGGAAGTCGCTTGGCTTGTGTCGGATGGGCAGCTGGGGTTGACCGAAGTGCACGATTTGCTGCTGAAGAGGTTGCCGGAACTGTTGAGCGACAGCGTTCAGTTTGCTCCCGCACCGCTGTCGCCAGGAAGCCTTTTAGTTATAGCTGGCGATCTCCCACAGGCGCGCCGTGCTGCTGAAGAGGTGGCTCGAGATGTAGGTTCTCGCCCCGACGAGGTGCTGGTCGCGACGCGTGATTCCAGTAGAGCAAGCGATGTCTACGCCTGGCTGGTCGTAGCATCGGAGGAGGCCGTGGTACAGAGACGTCGTCGCTGGAGAAACTCTTCTGGTGTGGTGATCCTTGCACTCGATGCTCCAATTACCGAGATCGAGCGCGCCTGGGCTAGGGGTCTCATCGCTATGTCCGAGCCCACTGCTGTTTGGGGAGTTGCTGATGCTACGAGAAAGGCTTCTGACGTGCTGTCCTGGTCCCAGGACCTCGGAGGCTTCGATGCTCTGGCGATCTCGGACAGCACTTCGAGCAGATCCCCGTTCTCGGTGTTGTCGACTGGCATCCCGCTGGCTCGCCTCGATGGCGCTCTGGCAGAGCCAGACTCTCTCGCGTCAGTCATTGCCTCGAGGGTGAACGATGCGGCTAGGAAGGCTATTGTCGGAGACGGTGCAAACCGCGTCATGCGGGTGGCTACCTGATGAGCGTCTCCGCGGTGGACTACGTGCCAGAGTCCGGAGGCCGTTTCAAGATCGTCCTTGCGGTCTCAGTCCTGCTTTCTCTGCCAGCCGCTCATCAGTTCCTTGTAGGTCAGATCGGGCTGACCAGCATCCTCGAACGCTACTTGCTGGCACTCGTGCTCGCGTGGTTAGGGGTGAGCGCGGTTGCTGGTGTGCTCAACGCGTACTCGCGTAGGAACCCCGACGATGCCGAGGACCCGAGCAAAATGGGGACCTCCGAGCAGACCCACCTAGCTGGCGGCGCAACTGGCCCAGCAAGCAGCCCCGGTTCGCAGAGCTCGGATGGGATTGGCGGAGCGGGCGGTCCAGCTAACGCTGGTGAGCACACAGGCACCCCGGGCAGCACCAATTAACGCAAACCAGCTAAGGTGGCTACGTGGTTGCCCTTGAGGAGTGCATGTGCTGGTATTGAGTCGCAAGGTCGGGCAGCGGGTGATCATAGAGCAGGGCATAGTGATCACAATCCTCGGAGCGAGTGGCGATTCCGTGCGGGTCGGTATAGAGGCTCCGCGGTCCGTGCAGGTATATCGCGAGGAAGTGTACACGGCGATGCAGGAGGCAAACAGAGCTGCTGCTTTGTCGCCAGCTTGGGCAGTCAACGCCCTCGAGATGCTTGCTCCGCTGCGAGCTGGCGATCCTGTTCCAGCTCCTTCGGAGACCGCTTCGGGGGGTAGCCCTGCTTACACAGAGGGCGTTACGGGCGCTGACGGCGGTACGGGTTCGTCCGAGCCCGCCTAGCGTGCTCGGACCATCGGCGCAGCAACGCTGTAGTCCGAATCGTGCAGCACGATCTGTCGTGCTGCACGGGTCTGTCTGTTCACGATGATTGGACCGAGCAGGTTGACTGTCGGGGTGCTGTTCTGGCCAGGCGCCGGTAGTGTGACGATGTTGAGGATAAGGGCGTCCTTGGGGTTTGTGATCTCGAGTTCAGTCGCTGTGTCTTCGTCAATTCGGACAGTGTAATCAGAGAATATGACCTCTGGTGGGACAGCGACGAACTCGACTCCGTTGCGGTCCGCACAGACCAACCTGCAGAACGGATCCATGCCTTTGCCGAGCGAGGCGAGGGTGAAGTGGTGAGCTTCGGGGAACCCGGGCAACCCGGTGCTGAACGTCAGTACCGCTACGTCCTCGCCGACATCGGTGCTCTGTGTTCCCGGCTCTTCGCTGACGATAGTTGGATTGCAACGCTCGGGTGCCGTGGGCATCTCATACATCCTTTTCCATCTTGAGCTCTTGTCATCTTAGGCAATCTGCAAGGCAGTGGCTTGGCTGAATTTCGTTCATCCGAGGAACTTCAACAACGATGGCTGCAGCACCTGCGAGGCTGCCCAGAGAGCCTCCTGGTAGGAGGACTGCATGAGGCTCAGCTTGCTGATCGCCTCAGCGGGGTTGATGTTCTCCAGGGTTGACATCGTGCTCTGAAGGGTGGATTGGGTGGTCGTGGCGTGATCGCTTGCTGCCTGCATCGCCTGGTAATAGTCACCAATTTGCCCAGCCTGGGTGGCGACCTGCTTTGTCGCTGCCTCCAGATTGGATAGGTCGGTGCCGAGGACCGCGGGTGTGTTGCCGGCCTGGATATCAGAGGCCATCTTCTTGAGCACGCCAAAGACCCCAGCTGCGCCGGAACCGAAGACAGCATCGCCGGTCGCAGCGATCGGCATCTGCACTCCGTCCGCGACGGTGCGGGTAGCGACCACGCTGTTTCCAAGGTAGTTGCCCGCGGCGTTGAATGCCTCGGAACCTGCTGCGGTCCCTGAAAATATCGCTTGCCCGGAGTACGTCGTGTTCGCGAGTGTTAGCAGGCTCGCTCCAATTGAGCCGACCTGTCCTGCAAGTGCCTGAAGGGACGTCGAGCCACCGATCGAGGCGGTTGAAATCGATAGTGCAAGGTTCTTCGCTTGAGCGAGCTCGGTCATTGCCTGGTTGAGCGTTGTGTTGGCAACTTGAAGACGCGACAAGCCATCCTTCGCGTTTGCGACGTACTGGTTCGCACGTTCGATTGATGCCTGGGCGTTCATGATCTGGACAGCGAGTGGGGGGTTGTCCGACGGCACGTTCACTTTCTTGCCAGATGAGATCTGCTGCTGCAGGTTCGAGATCTGAGTCTGGTCTGCGGTGATGTTGGCGAGGACCTGCTGGCTGGTGGACTCCATGGTCGGGCGCAGGTAAGTCATCGGGACTCAAGCCGCCTGGATGAGGGACTGGACCAGGCTGTCCATCGCTGAGAGCATTTTTGCAGCGGCTTGGTAGGCCTCCTGGTACTTCAGCATGTCGATAGTCTCCTGGTTAACGCTCACTCCCGAGTTGCTCTGCAGGGCAGCCTGGGCTGCTGACGAGAGTGCCGATTGGTTCTGAACTTGCTGGTTCGCGGATTGGGTTAGTGTCCCGATCTGGCCGATGAGAGTCCTGTAGGTGCTGTCGGGCCCCGCCGAGGAATTGTAGAGAGCCGCCATCGCCTGAGCGTTGGAGCCGTCAAGTGGCCCTGAGGACACCGAGGATCCCGCTGAAAGCGCCAGCGGGTTGCTCGTGAGAGCGGGGTTGACCGAGATGTTGGCTGCATCGATGCCAGTGCTGGAGCCGCTGGAGGAGTTTACGAAGAACGCAGGTGGTGCTCCGAGAGCGTCAGGGGTAGGTGTCGCGCTACTGGACGCGCTGAGTCCGAGCGCGCCCAGCGCAGTCCCTCCGGTGACTGTGAGGGAACTCGCAGCTTGGGCATCTGATGCCGCGATGACTAGAGCTCCAGAGGAGTTGACACTTGCAGTGAGGGCTCCTGATGAAGATGACTGAACAGCGCTTGCGAGCTGGGCAGGGGTGTAGGTGCCCGCAGGGATCGTATAGGTCGAAGCTACCCCTGCTGAGGTGACCGCGAGGGTCTGGCCGCCAGATGGAATGGTCACCGTGCTGGCGAGCGCGGATGAGCCGGCAATTGCAGGATACCAGTAGGCGCCGTTGGCCTGGGAGGTATTGACCAGGCCAGCGAGGCTGGACGCAACTGTGTTGAGCTGTCCCTGAAACCCGCTGATCTTGGACATTCCCGCGAGGAGCCCAGCAATGCTGCCTGAGGTCACCGCTACCGGTCCGGTCGTCGACGACGATGTCACGCTTGCCGAGAGACCCGCGCCCGCTCCGGTTGCCGAGATGCCCAAGGTCGCGGCCACTGTCGACCCCTCGACTAGGGTGATCCCACCCATGTACAGGTTTGTGCTGCCGTTAGGCTGCTGGCGCACACTTACGTTGATGAGCTTCCCAAGCTGGTTGATCACCTGGTTCAACTGGTTCGAGAGCGAGTTCGCATCCCCGCCACCCGTCTTTGCGGAGAGGATCGAGTTGTTCAGCGAAGCTGCCTGGACAAGGAGGGAATTTACCTGGCCTGTTTGATCCTGGAGCTGAAGGACTGTTTGGTGTCCCAGGCTCGCGAGCTGTATCGCTGCTTCGTTGAGAGAGGTTGCGACCTGGCTTGCGTAGCTGAGCGTCTCGCTTCTCGGAGCAAGCGATGACGGGTTGTTGGCGATGTTGTCGAACGAGGACCACATCTGGGACAGCTGTGCTGCGATCCCGGTGCTGCTCGGTTCGCCAAAGGCACTCTGGGCCTCGTTGAGGAGCGTTCCATAGGCAGTGAGCTGCGAGCTTCCAGACGCGCCAGCCCGAGCATCCGCGGCGAGGATCGAATTTTGCACCAGTGTGATGTTCGCGACCATTGCCCCGTTGCCAACCGCGCTCGAACCCGGCATTGTTGTGAGGTTGGCTCGCGCCCTCACATAGCCGGGCGTTGTGGCATTTGCGAGGTTCTCAGCAATGACGTCCATCGCGGTCTGCTGGGCGAGAAGTCCCGAAGCCGCAATGTTGATGCCGGCATTGCTCATGCTGAAGAGTCCACGAGCCTCGACGGAGCCACGTTGGTGCTCGGCGCTCCAGCGCGGTCGTAGGATCCGCCGGTCACCTCTCCCAGCATGGAAAGGGTGTCTGCGATTGCGCTGAGGTGGCGGGTAAGGATGCTGCGGTTCAACTCCGCGAGATCAGCGATCTTTGCGAGAGCGGCCATCAATCCGGATTTGTGGTCACTGAATGTCTGATGCCAGGCGGCTGGCGTAGCTTGTGCCAGCTCGTCCAGGGTTGGCATCGGATCGAGGCCGAATTCCATGATCAGATCCTGGGTCTCAAGCGCCCGTGACAGCTCCGCAGCCTTGATGGCTTCGAGCACCTCGGTGACCTCAAGGGTTGCTTTCGAGAGCCACTGCTGTTCTCCAGCAAGGAGCAACAGGTGCTCTTCTTTGAGTTTGAATGCAAGAGTGTCGAGCAACTGGCGTTCCCGCCACAAGATTGCTGAGACTTCGCTCAGGCCCATGTGGTATTTATCGGCAGCGCAGCACCCGACTTGAACGATACCGTTCTGCCTTTGCTCCAGCGCGGCAGGGAGTAGACGAAAGCAAGCAGGCGTGCGACAGCGAGGTACATCTCCTTCGGGATCAGGTCCTCGACTTCGCAGGCTCCGTAGATCGCCCTGGCAAGGGGAGGATCCTCGACGATAGGGACGCTATGGGACATCGCCTCGGTCCGAATTCTCGCTGCAAGCTCCCCGCTTCCCTTCGCTACGACCACGGGAGCACTGTTTACCTCCCGTGCGTACCTGATAGCTACTGCGACGTGTGTCGGGTTCGTGATCACGACGTTGGCCCTTGCGACCTCTGCCATCATCCGCAGCCGGCTGATTCGCCTCTGACGGCGCCTGAGGAGTCCCTTGACTGCTGGGTCTCCCTCACTCATGCGGGTCTCTTCCTTCACCTCCTGCTTGGTCATCATCATCTCTTTGTTCACCCGCCGGCGCTGGAACAGGTAGTCCATCACAGCGAAGGCGAGCCCTGCAGCTGCTGTGGTTCGCACCAGGCTCAAGATGGACTGCCCGCCAAAGGCAAGCACCGGGCCGATTGTAGTGGGCCTCGATCCAACGACTGCGTGTGCGAGTCCGAAGACAGTCCGGTAGCCGAGAAGCCCGACGGCAGCGACCTGGACCGTGGAGCGAACCAGGCTCCACAGGCCGGTTGGAGACACGATTCGTTTCAGTCCCTTTATGGGATTGAGCTTCGAAGCTGATGGCTTCGCTGCCTTCCAGGCAAGGACGAAGCCGACTTGTGCTGTGGTCGCGAACAGTGAGATCGCTAATGCGATACCACACAGTGGTGCAACGATTTCTCCAGCATCTGAGAGTCCAAGCGCCAGCAGTCGCATAGCGCCTTGGGTGCTCGGGTGTGCGATCACTTGAGATGACTGCTGTTCCAGCTCGACCAGGCGAGTACCTGCAGCGCGCATTACCAGTGGTACCGCAAAGCTGGTCGCGAGCACGACCAACCATGCCGCTAGGTCAGCTGAACGTGCGATCTGGCCTTGCTGGCGCGCATCGTGGCGCCGCTTTGGTGTCGCCTTTTCGGTGCGTTGGCTTCGATCGGCCACGCTGTAAGCCTCCTCAGCCGCCGAGCATTCTGGAGGTCTGCCTCAGGGCATCCTCGATGATGTGTGTGAAGAACGCAGGTATCGTCGCAATACTTATTGCGACAAGCACCAGCGCAATAAGGATCTGAAGCGGGAAGCCGAACATGAACACGTTGAGCTGTGGTGCAGCCTTGGCCGCAAGTCCGAGGACCACCTGGGTCGCGAAGAGGCAGATCAGGACCGGTGCCGCGATCTCCAGGGCTGCGAGGAAGAGGGTAGCGACGCCGCTGGTCAAGAGGTGGGCGATGTTGGCGAGCGAGGCGATGCTCGTACCGAGGACAGAAAAGGAGCGCAAGAAGCCGTCAACAAGGATCAGGTCCGCTCCGCTTACAAACAATAGGATCATTGCTACCAGGTTGTAGAGCTGGCCTATCAGCGGAGTCTGGTTCTCTGAGAGCGGATCGAGTGATGGTGGCAGGACGATGCCGCCGAGCATGTCGGTGAGGGATCCTGCGGCGCTGATCGCACTGAACAGGATCTGGACCATGAATCCGAGTGCTGCGCCGATCACGACCTGCATGACGATCGAGCCGATGAACGAGCCGGTGCTTGATGGCAAAGGCCCCGCGGCCAGAGACTTGCTCACGACCAAAGCGAGGCCCCCCGCGAGGCCAACCTTCGTGATCATTGGGATCGACTGGTTGTTGAACGGGGGAACCATGAGAATCCACGCTGCTGCCCTCACGAGCGCGAGGAAGAACGCGATCAGCTCTGCGGACGGGAGCGCCATCAGCGGAAGGGTCTTGTGTTATAGCGCACGGTCATCCTCTGAGGAGGTGGGGCAACTGGCTGAAGAGGCTGTGCACGAAGGAGATCATCTCGGTCATCATCCAGTGGCCGCTGAACAGCAGGACCAAGACGATGACGATCAGCTTTGGCACGAACGTGAGCGTGAACTCTTGCAGCTGGGTCACCGATTGGAACAGCGATATCGTAAGGCCGACCACCAAAGACGCGATAAGTATCGGTCCGCCGAGTTTGATCGCGAGGGTGAGCGCCTGGGCAGCGATGTGCATTACCGTGCTTTCATGCATGAGGGCTCCTTCACCTGAAGCTTGCTAGGAGTGACTGCGACAGCAGCGCCCACCCATCGACCATCACGAACAGCAGGACCTTGAACGGGAGCGATATCAGTGTTGGCGGCAGCATGACTATCCCCATGGACATGAGCGTCGCGCTCACTATGAGGTCAATGACCAGGAATGGGATGAAGATCACGAAGCCGATGATGAACGCACTCTCCAACTCCGAGATAATGAAGGCCGGAATGAGCTCCCGAAGGCTTACGTTCTTTGGGGTCCTTGGGCTCTTCTTTGGCTTTGAGTGTGGGTGGCTCTCGGTTGTGAATAAAGCGAGGTCCCCGGTACGGGTCTGGGCCAGCATCCAGGACTTGAGTGGGACCTCTGCTGCCCGGTAAGCCTGGGTCGCGTTCTTCTTTCCGTGCAGGTAAGGCTGCAGGCCGACGTGGTTCATCTTCGAAAGCGTGGGTCCCATCACGAACAGGCTCAAGAAGATCGCAAGGCCGATGATGACCTGGTTCGGCGGTATGGTGTTGAGGCCGAGAGCATTGCGCGTGATTGCGAGGACCACGACGATCCGCGGGAACGCAGTGAGCATCATCAACAGCGCGGGTGCTGCACCAAGGAGCGTGATCGCGATGATTATCACCACGCTCTCGGACGGCTTTGTGAGACTCTTGCCGAGGTGAACCGTCACCGACGGCGCGTGTGATGCCGCAGCGAGGATCAGCGGCATCTTCGTGCCCCAGTTCTTGCAATGTCCTCGCGATGTGTCGCGAGCGTTCGTAGAGATCGAGATCTCTGCATCTTCGGTATGGCCCCTTCCCTTGTCGCGATGGCCGGTGCCGCTGCCCAGGTGGGCTGCGATACCGGGTTCCATTTATGATCGCCGGAGCGTCAACTCTCTGAGCTGCTCCAGGGTGGCTGTCCATGCCGAACGCCGCAGGCCGAGTGCCGTTGGCAAGGGGGGTCGTCCCTGCCCCTCGATGTCGCTGCGGGCTAGTATCTGCTTCGCAGCGTTGGTGATGTCGTCTTCGTAAATCGCAGAGCCGGTCGCAGTTTGACGGCCAGCGCGTGATGTCCCAGCTCGCTGGCAAATATCGCGGAAGCTGCTACGTCTGATGTGGTTCGCTTGCGTGTCTACAAGCGGAATGCTGTCTGTTTCACCAGCTGTATCGTGGGCCCTCCGGCCAGTGGGTGCTCCGTCCGGGGATGCCTTGTACTTGTCTAGAAGCGATACCCCTGAGGAGGTGAGACCTAGCACGAGGGTTTGCTCGCCGACTGCGACCAGCACGAGGTGGCTGCCCTTTGCAAGAGTGTGGCGCGCTACGACCTTGACCGGGGGGATGTGGCGCGCTGATCCGGGGCCTCCCGCGCCAGAGCGCCTGCGCTGTACGAACCTCGCGAGCAGCGCCATGATGGCGACGACAATGCCAATGCCGAGGAGCATCCTTGCAAAGAGGTAGATGACAGAGGGGTGCATTGTGGGTCTTCTCGGGCTCCGTCAGGTTCCGTCGAGGCTGCCAGGCTCTAGGACCTGCGTGACTCTGAGTGCGAACTCGTCATCGATCACAACTACCTCGCCCTTCGCGATAAGCGCGTTGTTCGCCAGTAGATCTACGGGGCTCCCCGCAGGCCTGTCGAGCTCGATCAAGCTGCCAACCTGGAGTGCCAGGAGGTCCTTGACGGTGGCCTTCGTCCTTCCGATCTCGACGCTGACGTTCACCTCGACTCCATGCAGGACCGACAGCGGCCGGTGATTAACAGCACTGTGGTCCTGGGGCGCTGAACTCATCATTTCTTGGCCGTCGGCCTTCACTGCCGCCGCGTGGTTGTCGAGGGTCGTGCCGCTTGGCTCACTCGCCGTGCCGGCAAGGTGACCGGTGGGCTCTTCTGTCGAGGTCGCTGTGGTGTTCATATCTCTCCTGTTCGCATGTGCGCTTAGTCCTGGTGCGTTCGCTCAGAGCATCAGATCTTCGTGTGGTGCCGCACCGATTGCAGTTGCCATAGCCGCTTGAGCGGGTGGTCTTGTGTCGCCTGGGATTCCGCCGCGGGCCTGGAGTCGCGAAAGGCCACCTGGGTTGCGTGCGGTGATATCGTCTATCACGGTCACCGCGAGCCGGCGCTGCGCGGTGGTCGGGATCACCCGAAGGAAGGGCATGTCCCCTACGATCAGTTCCATCGGCTGGGTGGTGTCGTGATGTAGTGGTATGACATCTCCCGCCTGGATGTCTGCGAGGTCGGCAGCACTGAGCATGAGCGGTGCGAACCGCACAGCGATTGGCATTGGCATAGAGAGGACGTTCGCGAGAACCTTCGCTTTTTCGGCCTCCTCCGGCCGGCTCCGCGCTTGGCTTTCAGCCATCGCGTCCACTACCGAACGCATCATCGAAACGGGGATGCAGAGGCTGAACTGGTAGGAGCGCTCTTCTGCCAGCCTTGCGTCAAGATCTGCAACCAGCCAGGTGCCGGGGCTGTTGCCCAACCCGATCACCCCCGAGCCAGATGCCGTCCGCACAACCTCGACCTTGATCGAGATGATCGGCGAGAACGTGCTCTCGAGCTCGGAGAGCATGGACTCAAAGAGTGGGGTGAGTACCTTGAGCTCGATCTCTGTCAAAGATCGTGGCTGGATATCTGAGGCTACAGCGCCGCCCATGCGCAACTCGAAGAGCACGACCGCGAACTCGAATGGAAGCAGCAAAATGGCCTGGCCTTCGAGGGGATGCATTTCGATCTGCACGACACACATGAACGGGGTGAGCGACTCTACGATGTCGCTCCATGGCTTCTGGGACACCTCGTCTAGGTGGACCCGCACCGCGGAGCGCAGTCCGGCGAGGCTCGCTGTAAGGGTATTGCCGGACAGGCGGGCGAAAGCGTCCAGGACGATCCGCAGGGATCGCATGCTGTCACGATCGAGGCCCATGGAACGCCGGAAGTCGTACTTGATCGCAGCCGACGGGTCCCTCGCGGGCATGGCCGTGACTGGCGTGTGGGATCCAGTTGAGCGTTTTCGAGTACTCACCAAGGTTTGTTATCGGCATGTTTGTACCAACATTGACCGAATATTCAGAAACACCGCGCAGCTGTATTGCGAACTTGGCCAAAGCTCGTCGCGTGGAACTGGTGAATGGTGGGCCCCGGAGGGCTCACTGCATGATAAATGTCGTGAAGTAAACCTCCGAGACTTGCTGGTAGCCATCCTGCGTGCCGATTATGGCCTGTATGCGCTTTAGCAGTTCTTGTCTTGCTGTCCTCTTGCCCTGAAGGCTTAGGAGCTCACTGTAGTAAAAGCCACTGAACACCGATATCTCCGCGTTGTAGATGCGTGGCTCCAGTGGGGTGATGGTCTTCACATTTGCGACCGAAGTCAGCTGGCACGCGACAGTGACCTCCAGGATGTGCCCATCTGAGAGGTTGAGAGTTGACGATGCCAGCTGGAGGATCGGGCCGTTGTGGACTCCATGGGGAGCATGGACGAGCTTCGGGTAGAAGAAGGCCGCTGTCCCGCCGACAGCGACGACGACGACCACCAAGCTCAACAGAAGGCGCCTCTTCTTGCGCGGTGGGCTGTCGGGGATTTCCGCCTCTGGTTGCCCGTTGGCTGGGGACTTCTTGCCCTGGGCAGCGGTCTCGGGAGCCTTTTGCGCCGCCACCTTCAGATCCTCGTCTTTCCAGGGGCCAGGACGACCACGTCTACCCTGCGGTTCAACGCTTGATTCGCTGGGGTGGTGTTGGGGGCCAGTGGATGGTTGCTCGCGTAGCCGATAGCAGAGAACCTCCCGTAGGCGAGATGGTCTGTGCGTACCAGCCGCAGCAGCACGTTCACCGCCCTCATCGCAGACAGTTGCCAGTTCGAGGAGTAAGGCCCTCCGAGAATGGGTTGATCGTCCGTATAGCCTTCGACCGCGACGTTGTTCGTGTAGTGCGCGAGCACGCTTGCAATCGTGTCCACCACCCTCGCTCCGGTGGACCCGAGGGTAGCTGAGTCAGTTGCGTAAAAGGCCTTGTCTGCAAGGACACGTATGACTAGACCGCGACGTTCAGTGGTGATGCTCGCATTCTGGGCCAGCCCCTGGCTGCTCAGTGCCGCGCTAATCTGTGCGCCGATCTGCGGCAGAGGGGCTGCGATTGGCTGTCCGGGCGCGGGCTGTGTTGCGGGGGTTGTGCCTTGAGACGCAGCTGGGGCAACGACCGTGCCGGGGTGGGTGACGAGGCTCGTTTGGTTGAGCAGTCCCGTCCCGCCCTTTGTGAGCGGGTGAGCGTGATGAGAGAACGCGGTCACGACCCCGCTCTTGAAGGCCTCGAACTTCTTGAGGTTGATTGTCGAGAGTGCGAACAAGACGATGAATAGCGCTAGTAGCAAGGTGATCATGTCGGAGTAGGTAAGGAGCCAGCGCTCCATCCCGCCCGAACTCTCACCTTCTGGCTCCTCCGTGCGATGCCGGTTGCGGTGTGCCTGAGAGCTCATGCTGCCCTCCGGTGGTTCAGGTCATCGCGTTCTCTCGGCGACAGCCACGACATGAGGCGTGCCTCGACCATCCTTGCGGTGCTGCCGGACTGGATGGCAAGAAGGCCGTCCAGCATCAGTCGCTTCTGGGCTACCTCGATGCTGCTGACGCGCTTGAGCTTGTTGGAGATGGGGATCCAGAACAGGTTGGCTGAGAGCACTCCCCACAGTGTCGCGGTGAACGCGGAGGCAATAGCAGGGCCAAGGAGTCCCGGGGAGGAGAGGTTGGCGAGGACCCTGATGAGGCCGATCACGGTGCCGAGTATCCCGAGGGTGGGAGAGAAGCCGCCCATGTCTGCAAAGAACTTTCCGCCCTCGCTATGGCGCGCTCTGAGCGCATCGATCTCGCCTTCGAGTATGTCCCGGATCTCCTCAGGATCGGTGCCGTCGACGGTGAGCTCGATGCCTTTCTTGAAGAAAGGATCCGTGATCTCCGCAGAGGCTTTCTCCAGAGCGAGGAGGCCCTCGCGTCGCGCAACCTCTGCGAGGTGGACCATCACCGGGATGGTGTCCTCCACGACGGTGTCGTTGCCAGAGAGGGCCTTCTTCGCTACAGAGGGGACGTTCTTCGCGTCTTTCATTGTGGTGCTGGCCAGAGCGGCCAGCGTCGTCCCGCCGAAGACGAGGATGATCGGTGCAGGGAGCAGGAGCGTGAAGGGGTTTCCACCATCCATGATCATCGATAGCATGACGATGGCGAAGGCCCCGATGCATCCGATCACCGTCGCGCGATCACGCGTGGGAGACTTGCTGCGATTCGCGTCCGGCGCCTGCGCCGGGGTCACGCCCCTAGGCATCGTCACTGTTCTCAGTAGGCAGCGGCGTGGGCTGCGGAGTGGGTTGTGACACTGGCATTGAAGCGAGATTTACCAGGCGAAGCCGGGCTTCTTCGGTTGGCGGTGGCGCTTGGAGGCTTGCCAGGCGCCGTGCCTCGACCCGCACGGCTGCCTTGAAGGATACGAGGAGGTCCGAGATCTCCTCGATGCTCTCCTCCACGACGTACTTTGTTCCGTCGACTAGGGTGATCACGGTGTCAGGGGTGCTCTCCGCTCGCTCGACGCGGTCCGGGTTGAGCGCGATCCTTTCCCCGTTGAGTCGGGTGAGCACGATCATTATGGCCTCCAAGGTTCATGTCATTGCCGGACTCTTGTGCCCGGCCGGCTTTCCGTAGCCTTCAATCTCTGATCGGCAGCCCTTGCTGTGGAGTTGAGCACTGTCTGCTCTAGCGCCGGGATCGTCAAAGGTGTGCTCGGGTGAGGCGGGCAAGAGCACGCTGGCAGCGGACCATTTCTCCTACGTGCCAATATCGTGCATGCGGCTGGTATTACCAGCTATCGCGAGCCCCGGGGGCCTCCGGCACCGGACTTGCTGCTTGGGCCTTGGCAGGCATCCTTGCAGCTGGTCTGGAGTCGCAGCGAAAAACGACGAGAACGTCAGGCACTTGGCGTTCTCTAGTACTCTTCGGCAACCTCCAACCAGCTCGATTTCGAGTTCTCTAGGTGCGTTCTTGGGCTAACCGGGTGAGATGTGCAATCTCACGGTCGAGATCTACTCTCTGGCCTTGCGAGGTCACCCTGGCGTAGAGGCCCAACCCGGTTTGGGATGGGCAGGGTTGTCCTTATTGGACCCGTAAGGACGCTGGGGGACCTTCGTCAGTTGCAAGAAGCGGCAGTGTCGTTGTGGAACCACCGGTATGCGCTGTGTCGCGGATGCCCTGCTCTGTGCCCACGGGGTTGGGTTCGCGCCAGCATGGATTCAGGCGAGAGCGTACGTAGGGCTATCAGTGGGCTTGAAGCTTTGTGCTCGCAGGTATCCCAAGCTGTTCTGCGATAGCGGGACACTCTGGGACGGGAAGTCGTGCGAGAGGATTTCGACAGCCCTGCACGGAGCGAGGGATAGACCATGGCTGTTGGCTGACATACCTTGGAGGAGGCTGTATCCTACCTTCGCCAATCCGTGCAGGGCTGCGACTTGGTTGGGCTTGGTGCCCAGGTGGCGCTTATTACGGCATCGACACGAGTGCTTGGATGACCTGGCTCGAGGTGGCGACTACCTTGGTGTTTGCCTGGTAAGCCTCCTGGGCGATGATCAGGTTTGTGAGCTGGCGGGCGAGGTTCACGTTGGATGTCTCGAGACTCCCGCCGATCAGTGTTCCCCTCCCGCCTGTTCCCGGCGGACCGAGAAGTGGCTGTCCCGAGTTCGGGCTCGCAGCGTAGTTGAGGCTGCCTACACTCGTCAGCCCACCCGGGTTCGCGAAGCTCGCGAGCGCGATCTGGCCGAGCCCGAGCGTCTCTCCGTTGGAGAAGGAACCTGTTATGACGCCGTCGTTTCCTATCGAGAATGACTGAAGCGTGCCTCCGGCGTTACCGTCCTGGCTGATTGCAGCAGCAGTGTTTTGGCCCGCGAACTGGGTTAGCGCGCCTCCGCTGCCCGGAGCAGGAAAGTCGATTTTCCAGATATCTCCGGCTGGGAAGGTGGAGTTCGATGGCATATTGGTGACCGGCAGCGAGTAAGAGCCGTTGAGGTTCGGTGTTACGGTCACGCCGGTGTCGTTGTTCTTGATGCTAGCCAGCTGGCCTGTGGAGGTGTTGAACTGAACCGTCGCGGGGCTGTTCCACAGAGGCTTTGCCGCTCCTGGTATGGTGCCCTGTACCGTCCACTCGCCCGCGACCCCGCTGACCGGCGTAAAGGTCAGCGTTGTCGGCACCGCGTTCCCAAGGGAGTCGTACGCGTTGATTGTCGAGGTGATCGGGGTGATCGTGCCTGAGCCGCTCCACGCTGGAAGGTTTCCGCCCATCGTGATCTCAGTTGTCGCAGTTGCTGCGATCACTTCGCCGGTTGGAATGCCAATCGGCGAAGTCGGCGCATTGGTGACGATCGAGCCAGTGCTGTTTGCCTGCCAGCCCTCAACGATGCCGCCGGTTGGGGTGGCCAGCTCGCCATTTGCGTCCAGGACGAGGTTCCCTGCGCGGGTGTAATAGGTCTGACCACCCTGCTTGACCACAAGAAAGCCGTTGCCTTGGATAGCGACGTCGGTTGGCACGTTTGTCTGCTCAATTGAACCTTGAGTGAAGTTCGTGTTTACTGCCCCAATGCGCACTCCAGAGCCGATGGACATGGGATTTACGCCAGCGCCTACAGCCGGCCCGCCTGGAGCAGCTGCACCAGTTACAAGCTGAGTCAGAAGATCGACAAAGTCGGCACTTGCCGACTTGAAGCCGACCGTATTCACATTCGCGATGTTATTGCCAATGGTGTTGAGATATGTCTGGTTTGCGTTGATGCCAGATACGGCTGCGAGGATTGATCGGTCCATTTAAAGGTCTCCTTTGATATCTCTAAGTAATCGTAAGACTGCGCCTTGAGGTTTAGTTCTTTTCTGAAATAGTTGAGACGTGAATAGCTTATAAAGTTGTTGGTGGAAAGTCAGGTAATAGTTGAAATACTGCTTAGTGGAACCTGGGTGCTGCCGACCGTCAGGAGTGGGCTGCCCGAGCCGGTCATATCTACCGCAGTTACAGTGCCCTGGATCGTGCTCCCACTCGACGAACGCGCTGTAACCTGCTTGCCAATTAGACTGGCGGAAGAGAGCATATTTACAGCTGACACCTGTCGCGTCATCTGCGCGCTCATGGAGGTTATCTGGGTGCTCATTGACTGGATTGCCTCTACCTCGCTCAGCTGTGCTGTTTGTGAAAGGAACTGCGTGCCTGAAGTCGGATTGAGCGGGTTCTGATATTTCAACTGAGCGACAAGCAATTGAAGAAATGTATTCGGGTTTATAAGGCTTTGAAGGCCATTTGCCTGACCAGTCGCCGGTGAGGAGGTACTAGCTGATGCTCCGATAGCTCCGATTGAGGTCATTATGGCTCCTATGTGGGTGGTCTATGGTCTCGGATATATGACTAGTTGCTATAGTGTAATGTCTACTAAATTGGTTGCGGCTAAGACGTGCTGTAGTTCCATGCCAGCTTGCGTGTCTTGCACACGTCGATCTGTTGTTTGTTGTGGTGGTGTCGATCCGCGATTTCCGAACGATCTGCCTTGGAGGTCGTGGTGGCCCATGAGTTCGACCTGCGCATGATCGGGTTGGCTGGCAAGCGAGGAGATCTCATTGTGCAGACGGCCTAATGCCTGCTCGATGGCGGTGTGCGTCGCGTCGTTGTATGCGTAGAGGCGGACGGCCATCTGCGTGTTTCGGGATACGAGCGAGGCTCGTATGACACCGAGGCCAGGTTCTTCGAGGCGTAGTGCTATCCGTGTGGATCCGTCGCCGGTGCTCGTCATTGGCTGGGTGACGCTTAGCCACTGCGGTGGCTGGGCGGTTCCGGCTGGGTCGGTTGGCGTCTCGGGTGGGGTTGGGGTCGAGGTGGGTTGCGATGGCGTTTGTCGCGCCATGGATTGCGTTCCGGGCTGGGTGGACGCTGTCGTTGGTGCGAGCGTGGGCTGCCCGGGATGCGTCGTGGTTTGCGGGGAGGGTGGTTGTGGAACGGGTTGCGCCCCAGCTTGAGTTGAAGCCGTCTTTGCTTGTACCGCAGTGAGCTTCGCTGTCAACTGCGTGGCATGAGGGGATACGGTTTCGTTGGTGCCAGCGCGAAGGGTGCCAGACGGTGTGCTGGTGGGGAGTTGCTGCGCTCGGGGTTGCGCCTGGCTTGTTGGCGGTGCTGCGGAGCTCGTGGGCTGTGGCTTTGGCGGGGTGAGGAGCGCTTGGGGCTTGTCGCCTACGCAAGGACGTGAAGCCTGCGTCGCTGTTGTCTGGGGAGCATCATTACCAGAACCACTTGGGATGCTTTGAGGCGCAATCGGTGAAGCCTGCGTCTGTGTTGGCTGTGATGCACCATTACTAGAACCACTTGGGATGCTCTGAGGTGCAATCGGTGAAGCCTGCATCTGTGTTGGCTGGGGTGCACCTGGGCCCGCCGTTTCTGTTACCGGCGGTGTTTGGACAGCACCAGGTTGGGGTTCTCGTGCGGTGTTAGCTGTTGCAGGTGGAACAGGCGTCTGTGTCGCGGACGTAAGGCCGGGAAGCTCTGCCTTTGACTGAGGACCCTGTGGTGACTGAGAACCCTGCGTGCTTGGGAGCTCGTCGTGTAACGCTGGCGCATTCCCCTCGCGTGAGCTGATGTTTGCCAGCTCGGCGGGACCACTACCGGCTTGGCTTGCTATGGCATTCTGGCTTCGACTTGCAGAGGAAGCGCTGGGGGCAACTGTAATAGCCTGTGCGGCAGCTGCGAATGTTGCGAAAGACTCTCGGGTGGGCCTGTGGTCAGCTGTTGGGTGAGCGCGAGCTCGGCGGTTGGCGGAGGTCGTAGGTGTCGGCACACTCCGACTCGTAGCGTTCTTCGGTGCGATCCTCGTACCATGGGAAGTCAGCTGCGCTGCTTGCCGGCTTACTGCGGGTTTGGGCTGGGCGGAGCAGCAGGGGGGGAGCGGCACGCTCATGCGCTTGTCCCCTGCTGGTAGCCTGCGTAGGCCATCACTGTCTGTACGTAGTTCTGGGTCTGGGTGTACGGGGGGATGCCCCCATAGCGCTGAACAGCACCGGGACCTGCGTTGTAGGCGGCTAGAGCCAGCGGGATCGAGCCGAACTGGTGGATGTAGCTGGCGAGGAGTTGAGCTGCGGCGTTGATTGCCTGTGCAGGGTTGAAGGGATCAACGCCGAGGCCGGCCGCAGTCCCGGGCATTAGCTGCATGATCCCCTCCGCTCCCGCGGAGCTCACCGCATTGGGGTTGTAGCCCGATTCAGCTCTCGCTACTGCAGCAAGGAGCTGGGGTGGGACGCCTGATTGGCTGCTTGCTGAGAGGAACAACGGGGCGAGGTTCGCCGGGATGGACCCGAGCCCCGAAGTGCTTGGAGTAGACGACCCCCCTGAGGTCACCAACGCGCTAGGAGTTCCGTAGGATCCAGCGGTCTGAGCGGCGGTCGTTGTCGGTAGCACCCTGCGTATCTCGCATGGGGTTCCCACCGCCTGGATTTGTACAACCGTCCCAGTGTAGGGCGCGTCAATCATTTCCCCGTTTCCTATGTAGATCCCGACATGGCCCGGCCCACCGGGTCCTGGTTCGAAGAAGACGAGATCCCCGGGTTGTGCCGCAGCAAGGCTCGAGACCGGGGTACCGATAGTTGCTTGCTGCTCGCTCGTTCTGGGAAGTGCGATCCCGAGGTTCTGGTAGACGTGCTGGACCAGCCCTGAGCAGTCGAAACCGGTAGCCCGGCTGGTGCCTCCCCAGGTGTAGCGGACCCCGAGGTAGCGCTCCGCCTCGGTGACGACCTCGTTTCCGGTCGGCGATGATGGTTGCGAAAGCGTTGTCGAAGCGACGCTCGAAGTGGATCCGGTGGAACCCGAAAAGGTGTCGATCAAAGCGGCGAAGCTCGCCTGGCTCGACTCGCTTGCCGGCGGAGCTGCGAGGCGGCTGAGCTCGGAGAACCCGGCCTTGATCGTCCCGATCGTGGTCTGGAAGCTAGCGACGCCGACAGGGAAGGATGTGTCAGAACCGACGGATGATGGTGTTGTGACCACGCTGATCACGTTGCTCATCGAACGCCTCCGCTGGCGGGCGGGGATGAAGCTGCGGATCTCGTTTGCCAGCGAGTGTTGACGATGTCGTCCACCTCGAGCGCAGCACCCCGATCGAGAGCCAGGCGATGGTCCTCCTTGAGCCTGCTGTCCAGCCTGTCCAGCGCAGAGACGTTGCGTGCTGCGAGCGACCACTTCTCCATAGCGGCCTCCCTGTCCGCTGCCGTTTGGGCAAGATGCTGCGCGGCTGCGTGCACGCATGAGGCCGACAGCTGCCTGCGGGCCTGAGCCTCGGACAGCTGAGGCAGGTCGTAGGGACCGAGCGGCCATGACAGACCTAGATAGGAACTCTCGCGCTCACGGTGTTCGTCGCCAGCTTTGGTGTGGGCGCGGTTTGCCTCGGCAAGCCTCGCGATTGCCGTACGCTCTTGAGCGCAGCGTACCCGACGCAATGTCTCGAGTGGGAAGCGGTAGCGTCTCATCCCGCGCTCACAAGCCTCTCCAGGTATTCCCAAGACTCTCCAAGTGCTGAAGTCTCCGAGATGTCCTGTCTGCAGAAGGCGTCGATGAACGATTTCAGCGCTATCGCGCGGTCGACCTCGGGATCGTTGCCAGCAGTGTAGGCGCCGATCTCGATGATGTCCTTTGCCTCTCTGTAGGCAGCAAGCAGCGCCCGGAGCTGGCGGGCGCTATCGCGCTGTTCCGGGTTGGTGATCGCACGCTCTAGCCGCGAGACGGATTCGAGGATCTCAATGCTCGGGTAGTGTCCGGAGGTCGCGAGCCGCCTGGAGAGAACTATGTGACCGTCGAGTATCGCCCTCGTGGTATCGGCTATGGGCTCGTTCATGTCGTCGCCTTCGACGAGGATCGTGTAAAGGCCCGTAATGCTGCCCGTCTCTGAGCTACCGGCCCGCTCGAGCAGCCTGGGCAGTATGCCGAATACAGATGGTGGGTAGCCTCTCGTAGCTGGAGGCTCGCCTGCTGAGAGCCCGATCTCTCGCTGGGCCATTGCAAACCTGGTGAGGCTGTCCATCATTAACAGGACGTCTTTGCCCTGGTCCCTGAACCACTCGGCAATCCGCGTGGCTACGAACGCTGCTCTCACGCGCACTGCTGCCGGTTCGTCCGAGGTCGCAACTACAACCACACAGCGGGCAAGGCCTTCGGCGCCGAGATCGTTGTGAATGAACTCGCTCACCTCACGCCCGCGCTCGCCGACCAAGGCGAGGACCGTCACGTCAGCTCTCGTCCCGCGAGCGATCATCGATAGCAGGCTGGACTTGCCGACACCAGAGCCAGCGAAGATGCCGAGCCGCTGCCCTTTGCCACAAGGAACAAGGGTGTCGATCGCCCTGACGCCAAGCGCAAGCTGCTCGGTGATCGGCTTGCGTCGCAGCGGGTCAGGCGAGCTGGCTGCGACGCTCGCGCGCTCTACGCCTTCGAGCGGGGGACCACCGTCAATGACCTGGCCGAGGCCACCGAGAACCCGTCCGAGAAGGCTCGGACCGACATCGAGGCCGAGGGGTCTCCCAGCGGTTTCGACCGGGGCGCCGAAGTGAATCCCATCCAAGTTGCCATACGGCATGCAGGTGAGGCTGGTGCCGGATACCGCTACCACCTCTAGGTCGATCTTGTTGGCTCCTGCATGCAGCGTTGCTGTGTCGCCAACCGCGGCCTGAACGCCCTCTACCTCTACGTGAAGGCCGAGCACCCTGCGAACGCGGCCCACGCGTCGCGGCGCAGCGGCTTGCATCGCTGCTTCGGTCACGTCGACCGGGATGCTCACTGCTCAGCTCCGCTTAGCTCACCCGGATGGGATGTTCCGCTAGTCGCTGGTTCTGGCGTTCGAGCGGTCCATCGTGTTCCAGCCGATTGGAGCACGATACGAACTCGTTCAAGCGCGGACCCCATCTGTGCATCGATGTGACATGGACCTGCGTCCAGAGTGCACCCGCTCCGCTCGACCGCTGGATCGGCGATGATGGTGACGGCTCGCGTCTCACTCTTTGTCTCGAGGGGATCCAGCTCGGCGAGCGTTGACGCGTCATCCGGGTGCACGTGTATACGCAGTGGCTCGTCGCAGGGCGCAAGCGCAAGGGCGCGTGCGATCGAGTCCATCCCGGGATCCTTGGAGAGCTCGAGCTCCCGGCCGACAAGGATCTCGGTCAGGCGGAAAGAGAACTCGGTGATGTCTGCTGTAGCGACCCGAGCAGCCTCGACGCGAGCTTTCATCACGGAGATAGCGGCATCCTCTAAGGCCTTGACTGCTCTGTCGATACGCTCGCTGAGCTCTTGCGACATTCGCGCGATCTCACTTGCGACCTTTTCAGCAGCTTCAGTTGATGCTTGAGTGAGCCCGTCTTGGTAGCCAGTTGCGTACGCCTCCTCGAGCAGGCCCGAGAATCCGTAGTTCGCAAGAGCTGGCTTGTCGCCTTCTTGCTTGGCGCGTTGCTCTCGCGTTTCCACCAAATCCCGGGCGCTCGTTGGGAGCCTCACCGCTAGGGTGACGGGCTGGGCCGCGTGGGCATCAGCGCCCTTTAGAACGCAAGGCCGGGTTCCCCCGGGGTGCTTACTCCACCAGCTCGTCATTTGCCCTCACAAGGACTATCTCTCCCGCAGCTTCGAGCTCGCGGACTCTCTTCACGAGTTCAGCTTGCGCTGCCTCTACGGTCTCTACCCTGGTTGGACCGAGGACGTCCATCTCCTCTTCGAGGTCCGCGGCGGCCCGCTCGGACAGGTTGCGGGTGAACTTCTCTCTCACATCCCCCGAGGTTCCCTTGAGCGCGATCGCAAGATCCCGTGGTGCAATGTTCCGGAGGACCTTTTGAAGCGAACGATCATCGAGCGCGATTATGTCGTCGAAGACGAACAGGAGGTTTCTGACCTCCTCCGCAAGTTCGGGGTCGGTCTGCTCCAGTGTGGTCAGGACCTGCTTTTCCGAGGAGCGGTCAGCGTAGTTCAAGATGTCGACGAGCGACTTCACGCCGCCGCTCGCGTTATTGCGGTTCTCGAACAGCACTGAAAGCTTCTCAGCGAGTACCTCTGCGGTGTCCCGCAGGACATCCGGCGAGGTGCGCTTTGTGGTCGCTATCCTGCGGGCTATGTCCGCGCGCAGCTCCTCTGTGATCTGATCGAGCACCGCTGCGCCGTCCCTTGCCGGCAGGTGGGCAAGGACGGTCGCTACCGTCTGCGGGTGCTCCTCGGCGAGGAAGGTGGCTATCTGCTGTGGATCTATCGAGTCAAGGAAGTTGAACGGTCCCCGTGGGTCCTGCTTCTCGAGGCTGCGAAGTACCTCGTCCGCACGCTGGGCACCCATGCGAGCCTGGAGGATCTTGCGGGCTGCGTCGAAGCCCCCTTGACCCACCGAGTGCAGTGCAGCGAGTGTGCGGACGAAGTCGCCGACGAGGTCTGTGACGACGCTATGGTCGAGGGGTGGGAGCTTAGCCAGCGCGGCCATGAGGTCCACCACCTCGACATCGCTCATCGATTTCATGATGTTAGCGACCTGATCCTCGTTCATCTGGGCCAGCATCGCGGCCGCCTTCTGGCGTCCGTTCAGGGCGCGGATGCTGTTGACTCCCTCGCTCATGCGCCTTCTCCTGTCTCGTGCATCCAGGAGCGCAACAGGCCTGCGACCTCGTCAGGCTGGGAGTCTATGAAGTCCGTCAAGCTTGCCCCGATACCCCCGGGGCGCTGCGGAAGGAGTGCAAGGTCTTGATTGTCGCCCGCAGTGACCGGAAGCTCGCTCGTCGGGGGGCCCGTGATCGCCAAGGTGTCCATCCCGTTAAGGGATGCTGGGATCATCGCGAGTCCACGCCGGCGGGCTGACTTACGGCTCGATCTCCAGAGCATTAAAACCACGATCGCGATGACAAGCAGTATTGCGAGTGCCTTGATCAGGTTCAGCAGCTGTGCTCTTTGCGCCGCGGCAGCCGCGCTGGCGGCTGCCGCCTGGGCTTGTGCCTGGGCTTGCGTCGAGAATCGCATTGTCTGCACGCTCAGGACATCGCCCCGTTTTGGCTGCACCCCAGCTGCAGCAGCGATGCTCGTGCGCAACGATGCGAGAGAGACGCCTCGCGGGAGGGAGTTCACCACGACAGATACACTCATGTGGTTGATCATGCCGGGAGGCTGGCTCACGGTCTGGTCTATCGATCCTGCGGTGTTGGTAGTCGACGTCTGAGTCTGGGTGTACGTACCGCTTTGTGGAACTGGCATGCCTGGTGCGGTAATCCCACCGAGAGCGCCGCCGGCGGTGGTGCCGGTGCCAGTGAAGGTCTGATGCGTGGATTGCGAGTTGATCGGGACGGTCACTGGCACCCCAGCAGGAGTTGTCTGGATCCCCTTTGTCGTCGTGGTTGTCGTAGCGTTATTGAGGCTTACGTTCACCGCGACCGTGGAATTGTTCGTTCCGAGTATGCGCCCGAGCATGCCTTCGATCGAGGCTTTGACCTGATTGTCAACTGCGAGAGCTGCGTTGCTCGCTGCACCTTGGCCGTTTGCTCCAGGTCCCGCTAGAAGGTTGCCGTTGGAGTCGACGATCGTGACGTTCGATGCGCTCAGGTTCGCGACGCTTGCTGAGACTAGGTGCACGATCGCTGCGACCTCGCCTGAGCTCAGCACCCCGCCCTGGGCCATGTCCACCAGCACGGAGGCAGACGGGGTCTGCTGCGGGCCGAGCGCAAAAGCCGATTGGCTCGGCAAGACGAGGCTCACTCGCGCCCCGGTGACGCCGTGGATCGCTTCGATGGTGCGGGTTAGCTCCCCTTGGAGTGCTTGCTGGTACTCGACTTGTTGGGTGAAGTGTGAAGTCGTGATGCCCTGCTTGTCCAGCAACGACAGCCCGACAGTCCCACCCGAGGGCAGGCCTTGCTGCGCCATGTCCAAGCGCTGCTGGTAGACCTCGTTCTGGGGCACGAGGATCGTGCTTCCGCCGTTTGCGAGCTGGTAGGGAACCTTGTTAGCGGTGAGCTTTGCGGTGATGCCTGCTGCGTCAGTCGGCTGAAGGTTGGTGAACAAGGGGCTCCAGGATGGCGTAGATGAGACGTTGACGAAGATGACAGCCGCGACTATCACCGCGAGAAGTGCGACGATAGTGACTGCTTTTTGTCCAGTGGTGAATTCGTTCGAGAACCGCCGTACTGCCTGCTTGATCTGCTCGAGGTAGTCGTTCATTGATGCTGGCATGCTGTCGTACCCCTCAGATCTGCATGTTCATTACGGCGTTGAAGGCACTTACAGCCTTGTTCGCTACGGTCATGGTCAACTGGGTGGAAAGAGATGCCTTCTCTGCCGCGATCATCATGTTTGGCAGGCTTCCCTGCCCTGATGCTGCGGAGAGCTCCTGAGCGTTGGCGGCATTCTGAGTGTTTTGCAGCCCGTCGAGCGCTTTTGCAAGCGATGCCATGAAGCCACTGGAGTTGCTCGCCGCGGCGGGTGACTTTTGGACAGCGGATGCGCCGGTTGGGGCCGGGATCGCAGGCAGCGACGGGATCGGCAGTACCCCCACTATTGATCAGCTCCCGAGAGTCAGTGCGGACTGGTAGGCGCTGATCGCGTGTGTTGCGACGGCGACGTTCGACTGGTAGCTGTCTTGAGCGATGACAAGGTTCACGAGCTGAGTGCCCATGCTGACCGATGGGTACTGCACGTAACCTTGGGCATTCGCATACGGGCTCGCCGGATCGTACGCAAGCTTGCCTTTGGGGCCGAGCGCCACTCCTGCCATCGTCACTCCCGCAGCGACCCCGCCCGGCGGGTTGCCTGTTTGAGCCGGTACAGCGATTGGGGATTCAGAGCGATATCCTGGCTGGCCGACTGGGGAGATGTCGTTCGCGTTCGCTATGTTGCCGGCGATCATGTCCAGCCAGGTGTGGGCCATGTCCATTCCGGATGCGGCTATCGGCAGTGATTGGAACATGCTCACGTGAAGCTGCCTCCGAGCGAACCGCGCACCAGGCGGATCTGCGCGTTGAGCGCATTGACCATGGTCTGGTACTGGAGGGTGACTTTTTCCGCTGCAATGAGCTCCGCTGAGAGGTTGACGTTGTTCCCGTCGCTCGCAGGAGGGGCATTGGATGCCATCTCGGTTGCCGTTGCGGTTGCAGTCGATCCGGGCGAGGAAAGCGCCTGTGTGAGAGACCGCTCGAAGCTCACCCCAGTTGCCGTGTACCCCGGCGTCGCGTAGTTCGCGATGTTGTTTGCAATTGCCTGTTGCCTGAGCGACAAGCTGTCGATAGAGAACTGGAGCACGTTAACGACCGAGCTCTGCATTCTGCACAACTCCTAAGGCTTTTCAAGGGCACGACAAAAATCGCCGTACCGGCTTCGCAGCCATCGTGGCCCTCCGTTGTGAGCAGTCCGTGCTTCCTTACGAAGTATGTATCGGAAGCGATCGCTCTGTCCTTGAGCGCATCTCGGGAGAAATTTCTTTTGCCAGGTCCTGCCAGCAGAGCCGTCAAAGCGTGATCGGCGTTATCCGCCCTGCTTGCAGCGTGAATACCCGGCGTAGTCATGGATCAGTGGACATCCCAAGCGATCTGCCGATCAGACCCGTACGACCCGAAGGCCGGGAATGTCATCGTAGTCGCCGTCTTGGGATGCCACCGCCAGGTCGTTGGCGATAGCCGTCGCCGCGATCCACGAGTCGTTGATCGGAATGTTCCTGCCAGTGTCGCTAAGGGCTAGCAACTGCTAGCCCCTTCCCCGTCTGGCGTCGTAGCCCTCGGCCCGCTGCGCCTCCACCGCTCGCTCGACCAGCTGGAGCGGGCCCGCGCGGTAGGGATCGATGGTGACGCTCACGTGGTCTCTGTAGCGGCGATGCCAGTCGACAAGGTACATCTCCTCGGTCCGGAGGCCGTCCACTAAGTCTAGCAGCTCCCGGCGGAGCTCGGCCGCCGACACGCGGCGACCCGTTCCCGCCGCCACTCACGTCCGATCGCCAGAGGCGATGAGCTCGGCTACGGCGTCGAACTCCTGGCGCGACAGGATCGGCGTCGCACCGTAACGGCCCGACAGGTACCGGCGACCGACCTCCTCTTCCTTGCGCGGGTCGAGGTCGGCCAGCGCGTACAGGCGGGTGCTGCCGTCCGCCCGCTTCTCGGTGAACCAGATCTGGTCGCGGCCGAGCAAGCGATCACCGGTCGAGTCGCCGAGCAGCGCGGCATCGTGGGAGTTGAACACGAGCTGGGCGCTGCGAGGGTTCGTCGCCGGGTCCTGGAATAGGCGGACCAGCTCAGCAACGAGGGCGGGGTGCAAGCTGGCATCGAGCTCATCAGCCAGGAATACCGCACCGTCGGCGAGGGCCTCGACTACTGGGCCGGCGAGGCCGAACCACACGAGGGTGCCGAGCGACTCGTCGCCTGCGTCGAGCTCGACCTCCCCGCCGACGCCTCGGTGGAGGAGTCGGACCCCGAGCTCAGCAAAGGTGGGCCCCTTCTCCGAGCCGTCGGGCTCGCCCTCAACCCCGACGAGGATCCGCGCGGCGCGCTGGAGACGATCCTTTATCACCGGGTCGAGGTCGTGCTTCCTTGCTCCCGTGACGCCGAGGTCAGCGGCCCGCAGCAGCGCAAGCACCTGCTCGCTCCGGGCACCCTGGTCGAGCAACTGGTTCGTGAGCGCCTGGCGGAACGGCCGGCCTGTGCGCCTCGGCGAGGCGCAGGTTGCGTTCGAACCACCCGTACAGCGGGAGTAGCGCCGGGTGGTTGGCCGACGCCGCGGTCGAAAGGAACAACGCGTTCGGTCGGAGCAACTCTGTCACGGCTCGGCCTTTGGCCCGTTCGCCGGCCCCGAGGTCGACCTGGTCGCGTTGACGGCGGAAGAGCAGCGCCGCCTTCCCATGCGGGTAGCGGTAGGCCCACTCTTGGAGAACCCGCTCATCGTCGAGCACGAAGCCGTACTCATGGCGGACGCCGGCGAGCACGAGATCGACCTCGAAACGCGAGGGCGACCGCCGCGCCTCGGGGTCGAGCAAGAACGGCCGCCGGGCGATCCCGCCGGTGGGGCTCCCCGCCCGGAAGGAGCGCAGGACGTGCACTCGCATGTCTTCCATCGCCTTCACGAGGTTAGACTTGCCGGACGCGTTCGCGCCGAACACCCCGGCCGCCGGCAGCACCCCGGCCGGCCGGCCACCCTCTCGCCACGGCACTTGGCGCACCACCTCCTTCTCGGCTATGGCCGACGCCACCAGGGAGAGCTCGAACTCGTCGCGAAACGACCGGACGTTCTCGCTCCGGAAGGCGAGCAGCACCGAAGCGTCACGACCCAGGTTGTGCTCTTCATAGAGGGATTAGTGCAGGAAACCATCGTGATTGCCAGTCTGATACTGAAGAAGGTGCTCACATGGTTCGGGCTGACGTGCGGAGCGACTGGAGAGCTATGCCGTTCGCGTGCGACAACTTGGTCGAAACGGACACGAGGTCTGACTGCGGCTCACACCGGAGACGCCAGCGCCCGCGGCTCACGCCTCAGTCGAGCCCGTGGAGAGTCGGACGGACCGGCCCCCGGACCGACGAGGACTGGGATGCCCATGTCGTGGACTCGATCCAGCCAGCTGTTTCATACCTGCGAGACGCTCTTCGAAAAGACAATGGCGCAGAGAACGTTCTAGCGTGCCTGGTCGAACTGATCGAGCGAGTACCACCCGAACTGCGCAGAACCCTCACATGGGACAAGGGCCGCGAGATAGCGCGCTGTCCCGAGCTCGTCGAGCTCTCCGGCATCGCTGTCTACTTCGCCGAGCCGGACAGCCCTTGGCAGCGGCCGAGCACCGAGGCGTTCAACGGCCTGGTATGTCGCTCGTTGCCGAAGTCCCCCGATCCGTCGGTCTACGACCAAGACGACCTCGATCGAATCAGCCGCTAGATCAACCTCACGCCCCGTCGTTCACTCGGGTGGCAGAGTGCCAACGCCCGCTATCATAGGGTCGTCGTTGCCCTCACCGGTTGAGATGGGCAACAGAGACCTTGGCTCGCAACTCCTGGCCGTCGGCCTGGCTGGCGGCGTCACAACGGAAACCCATCAACGCATCCCAAGTGTCGACGGTGATAACATTAGGTGGTTGACCCGAATGCCGACATGTCCGGAGTGGATGTGACAGCTGAGACTGACGGTCTCGCACGAGCCCAATTGCTCCTATCAACGGGGCGCTACCAAGATGCATCCGCGCTTGCCTATCAGTGCGCTGCATCCAAGCCGGGCGATCCTCGACCATTGATCATCGCAGCGTGGGCTGAGATCGGACTCCGAAGATTCGACGCTGGTGAGCAAGCTGCGCGGGCTGCTATTGCCGTCGCACCTACCCTGGCGGAAGCTCACCGGGCGCTGGTTGCGGTCCTGACTAACCGTGCGTACAGTGCTGGGCGATACGCGACCGGGCAAGCAGGACGACGCGCTGTTGCCGCTGCCAAACGCCTCGTTCGGCTCGCACCAACCGAGGTGTCCTCGCATTGGGCCTTGATTGATTCCTGCGTTGCAGCGAGCCGAGTACGGTCCGCCGTCGCCGCGTCTAACACCGCACTTGCCATGGCCCCGGAGTCGACTCATACGTGGTTTCTTCGTGGCCGTGCTGCGCGACTTGCCGGTGACCTCCAGGTGGCCGAGTCGGCAATTCGCGAGGCTTTGCGCTTAGAGCCAGACAGCTACGAAGCCAACAACGAGCTCGGAATCATCATGAGGGGCCGTGGACGTACCGCCCAGGCTCTGCAGCAGCTCACATCAACCGCATCCATGAACCCAATAGCGCGGCCTGCTCGGGCCAATCTGGTCCGCTACGGAGCCGCACCCTTCCAAGTCATAATCCTTCTGCTCACATTGCCCATATTGCTGGTCGTACACCCCATCATCGTATGGATTTTGGTGTCGATTGCGATCAATACGGCACTGTGGAGGTTCGAGCCGACAAAGCGACGGCTCGAACGTCGGGCCCTGGCAATAGCGATCTGGCGAAGCCGTCGACCAGCTAGGCGCTCACAACGCAAAGAAGCCCTTGTGCCACCCCACACCCCGATCCAGAGCTACCGGAACAACCGCACAGTGCTCGTTCTGTCCCTCTTGTTTCTCATCTGGATGTCCGCGCTGGCAACGGGTGCTGCTGCTCAACTCGCTCCCGATTTCCTTCCGCTATGTCTTTTCATTGATGTCCCGACTTGTGCATTCGCCTGGTTCGTCTACAAGAGATTCCGGCCAAGACCAGCTGTGGAGCCATGACCAGCGAAGACTTCCCGCCTCTATTGCAGAGTCTGTTGTCTGCAGTATCGAACGCCCCCCAGGATGTGGCGCTCCGCGTCCACGTCGCACGGCTTCTCTTCGAGGCCGGACACGCCGCCCAAGCCCTTGAGCATTGCGGCGCCGCACTTCAAATCGATCCGAGGAATCCCGAGGCAGCTGACCTGTTGTCACGCATCACGACGACCCTCACCGACAAACCCAAGGCAGGATCGCCGCCATCCCTATCACCTTCCCGACGGTCTGAGCGAGGACCAGCCACAAGCCAGCCTCCGCTCGGAGACGGCTTCGACTGGGAGCACGCCGAGCAACAGATGGCTTCCCCTGAGCCTTCGGTCGCTGCTGCGCCGCCGAATTCTCCACACGACCCAACGGTCGAGCGTCCCCAGGTCCGCCTCGCTGACGTAGGCGGGATGGAGGGTGTCAAACATGAGATAGAAGTTTCGTTCCTGCTCCCGATGCTGCAACCGGAACTTCGAGCGACCTACAACGCCACCGTCGGAGGCGGACTGCTGCTCTACGGTCCACCGGGCTGCGGAAAGACGTTCATCGCCCGAGCACTCGCCGGAGAGCTCGGCGCCTGCTTCGCAGCGGTCTCACTCGCCGACGTGCTCGACATGTGGTTGGGACAGAGCGAAAAAAACGTACACGCTCTCTTCGAACAGGCCCGCTCAAATCGGCCGGCCGTTATCTTCTTGGACGAGGTAGACGCCATTGGACAGAAGCGGGCCAATCTTCGAAACAATCCCACGTTACGCGGAACTGTAAATCAGCTGCTATCAGAGATGGACGGCGCCACCAGCCTCAATGATGGAATCTTCGTCCTCGCCGCAACAAACCAACCTTGGGATGTCGACCCCGCGCTCCGCCGGCCTGGCCGGTTCGACCGTACCCTTTTCGTCTCACCTCCCGATCGCCCCGCGCGCGAAGCCATACTTCGATTCCATCTCCAGGGTCGACCTCTTGGGAGCATCGACTTTGGCCGGCTCAGTCGTGACACCGAGAATTTCTCTGGGGCCGACCTGGCTCATCTCTGCACACTCGCTACTCGATCAGCCCTCACCCAGGCAGCCAGAACGCACGCGGTACAACCGATCACCATGGCCGAACTTGAGGCGGCTCGACGCCAACTGAAGCCATCGACCTTGGAATGGTTCGCCACTGCACGCCACGCTGCGACGTTTGCCAACACCGACGGCACGTACGACGACCTGATCGCCCACCTTAAGTCCCGAAAGCTCTGGTAGCTAGCGGGACTTTCCGGGCTATCTCGTGAGGACGCTCCATTTGCCCAGATAGAACGCGGGATTCGTAGCGTAGGTTTGTAGTACCTAGGTCCTGGCTTACCTCAGCGTTTCGGAGCGTAGGAATCGAGGCCGAACAGGTCGTAGAGACGCTCTTGGGTAGTGTCGATCTCGCCTACACCGAAGTTACGCTGGCCAAGCGGGTGATCACGGCCATCGACCTGGGATGTCTCGTCTGCCGGTGATCGTCGTGGCTACATGATGCGTAGGGGGATTGGGATCCCGAGGAGCTCGAAGGCCTTTGCCTGGACGCGCGTGGGTATAGCGAGCCGATCGAACGTAACCTCGGTGCCCGCGCTTGGTTGGTGGTACCAGTGAGTGTGGCGACGTGGTCGAGCAGGCCTTGGAAAGTAGGGAGCGCAGTGCGATCCGGCTGAACTCGCCGCGCAGCGTTCGACGAGGCGGCCTGTGAGCGCTTGGCCAAAGCGACAGTGTCGGCTCGCTCGAGCGGCCTCTCGTCGGTGAAGCACAGCGGCGCCCACGCCCGGCGCTGGTGCCAGGTGAGATGGGCGCCGACCATGCAGATGAAGGCGTGCGTGCGCATCCGGTCGGCCAGGCAGTGGCGGATAGGGCGGATCTCCACGTCGACGCTCTTCGGGTGCGGGACGCAGTTGCGCTCCAGGTTGGACAGCGACTTGTAGGTCCTCAACACCTCTATAGCTGCCACCCTCTCTCTTGAAGCGAGGTGCGGATCACGTAGATCCCGTTCAAGGCGGCCTCGGCGCAGACCGCCTCCTCCTTGCGAGAGAAGACGAAGCGCCCCTCGGCGATCTCCAAGGAGAAGTGCTTGGCCATCTTGTGGCGATTCACGACGTGTCCGCCTCAACTCCCGATCTTGGTGGGGTCGTATAGGCGGCCGGCCTCGACCTGTGCCCTCACTCTTACCCACTAACGTGAGTTCCTTACGCTTGCGTTACAAGGGGTGTTCTACTGGTTACCTGGCCAATAGTGCGCTAACCGCGTCCCGCGCGCCGCCAGCAGAGCGAGAAGGGGCCGAATGAGAGCAGGGAGGAGGTGGGTTATTAGCGATGTATCCGGTGGGTCAGGCTGGTGGCTGGCGAGTGACGGCAAGTGGTACCCACCAAAGCTGGCTCCGCGCTTGGCTCCCACTGCGCCACCCAGCGGTACTGTCGTCCGGTCCGGCTCATATATACCGAGCCGACCAATCTCGCAGAGATGGCACCGATGCCCTGATTGTGGCAGGGAGGCACGACGAGACCTGTTCTCGGCGTTCCTCGGGCTCTACGTCCACCCGGTCACCGATGACAACGATGCGTCTAAGAATTTGCTCGACTTAGAGGGAGCTGTAAGCAACTTCGCAGCGTTCGCACCTCACCTCCAAGAAGCCGGAGGGTTGCCGAGGTCGAGCGGTGCAACATCCAAGGACCGCGGCCGACCTCGCCGTTCGCGACGATCAGCGGCGCGCATAACGTCCCGTCACACCCGCCGCAGTCGTGGTGCGACAGAGGTGCTCGGCGACAATCCGGTACTGGTCCACGCAACCCCGGCAGAATCGTACGGGTTGGCGGCATGAGCACCATGCCCCGGAAACCAGGCGCTCCCCACGGCCCGCCAGCAGTATCGGCGGGAGACAGCGCGCCGACACGGAATCCAGGACACCTGACATAGTAGCCGGGTCTACCGCTGAAATTCGGTCCTGAACAGGGTTCAATCCCCAGGAGGCGCTGGGCTTTCGATTTCAGATGTGATCAACGCAATGTATGGGAATCAACTCAACTGACCCGCCACCAGCACAAGGGACGGATTGGCGAGGTGGCCGTGCTCATGACAACTGCGCTGCGAAGCGTGTGCGCTTCCCTGGGGAACACGCGTCGCTGAGATGACCAGTAGTGCGCTCCACATCTGCATCAACCCAGTCTCCGCACCCCAGCGCTAGCGGGCGATTGCAGCTCTCTGTGAGAAGCTCACTGATGCGGAGATCACCTATCCTGGGACGAACCTCGTGCTGCACTATTTGGCCAAGGACGCCTCTGGCATCACGTGAACTTGATCACCATGTCAGGTGTCCTGGAATCCTGGCCCTTTAGGGCCGGGAGGCTTCAAGTGGCACAACGGTTGTGTTTGACAGAACTGGTTGTGTTTGACAGAATATAAAGGTGGAGTTGCGATTCGCGCAGGCTGCGCGCAGGCACCGAGTTGGTCGGGCGTCGGTGCGTTGGATGCTCGCTCGCACCCGCCCTATTGCCGCGACAACGAAGGACGGCAGCCAGGCGTGGCTGTGGGTTGGCCTCGACGACCGAGGTAGAGAACTCGAAGTCATCGCGGTTGAGGTCCAAGGTCCTCAAGATCTGGCCCCGGTCCTGTTGGTCATCCACGTTATACCCACGCATTTCAAGAAGGAGGAGTCATGACCCGATCCAATCGCCCACATATCACCACTGCCACGCAGATCGGTCCCGATGTTGATCTTGACCGCGATGATGTCCGTCTTGCGGACGGCACCCGCCTCACGTCCCTGCGGGCGGACCAGATCATCGAGGACGTTCGGCGCAGCGGCGGACGGCCTTCTCTGTCAGGCCGTGGCGCTCGATCTCCGCAAATAGCGTTTCGAGTTCCGCCCGAGGTTCGCGACCGCGCTGCCGATGTTGCGGCCCGGGAGGGAAAGACCGTCTCTCAGATTGCCCGCGAGGCGCTTGAGGCGCGGCTCGCCGTGTAAACTCCCTGGAATGGACGCCTGCTCGCTTCGGTTAGGACGAGGAGAGTTGCCTACTAATCCCTAAGCTTACGATTAAACCTCCGACGCCCTGCCAGGGCTCCTCCTCGAGGAGTCGCGTCGCAGCCTCAAACGAGACGCATCGCGTCGAGAGGCTGCGACCACGAGTCGTTCGCCCAGCTGAACTGGCTTACCCACTGATAACTCCATCCCGCGACGATCGGATGGCCCGCACAGTGTCGTGACGCTGAGTGGCAAGAGCCCCGTTCCGGGCTCGTCTCTGCATCGCAGCGAGGCCACATGTAGGCATCGACCGCGAAGACGAGCGGCCAGTCCGCTGGCTGGGCCGAGACGAGCGGGTGCCGGGGCCATGCTCGTCGATGCTGGCGAGTGCAAGCGCCTCGCAAAGGCTTCCGTGCCGACCGGGTGAACTCGGCCTCGAAGCGCAATTTGGGGATAGACCCGGCCGGCCCCTCGCGCGCAGTGTCGCGTCGCACAGCTCGAAGAGAGCGTCGGCCCATCGTGGTGTTGAGCGACAGGTCATTTGATCACGACAACGACACAGAGCGCGAGGATGGAATCCATCGCATGGACGCCCACATCGTCGCCGACGAGGAAACTGTCAAGGCCGCAGACGACCCTCACATGCTGGACTTTCGGCCTTGACAGGAACGAGAGGCGACGCACAATGTGGCCATGGCGTTGGTGCCGGCCGTGCTCACGTTGAATGTCTCCCCGTGCTCATTTAGCGTGGCGGTCGACACGTGGCAAGCAGGAGTACAGCTCAGCGCGGAATCCAACCAACGAGGCCAGTGAGTCCGAGGACGATATCGTCGTCATGCTGAGGGCATGACCCTTCGCGTCCCCAATAGGTCGCGATACTGCCAGATCATTAAACCCAACACGCTGTGGTCAGTCGGGTCAGATAGATACCCCCAATCGACCTCCTAATGGTCAGCAGTTTCGCGCCCGTGTGAGTGCCAGCGGCGCTCTCACGCGCTCTTCGTATCCGGGAAGCGGTACACGGTGAATGCAGCAGTCGCAGTTGATGGTCGCACGGCCGTTCAGGGCTTCTGAGTAGCGCTCTAGGACGAGCGCCACTATCCGCGGGTCTGGACCGAGCTCCTTGCCGATCGAGACCTCGACGCCAGAGTGCTTGCTCGCCCACTCGCGCGACTTTGCGCCGATGCGATCCACGAGTACGCCCGTGAAGAGGAAGTAGGGGACGACTGCGATGCTCTTGGCCCCAAGGAGTTCGCAGCGGTCAAGTGCATCCTCGACTGATGGCGCAGCGAGGGATATGAAGGCGGGCTCGATCATAGATAGGTGGCCTGGAGCCACGCGGCTCGATCTCGGATCGATGCTCTGGGCGTCTCTCGACGCCCGTGAGGCGACTGCGGCATCCTTTGGTGAAGCTGCGGGCATTGCCACCCCTCTTGAGTCGGCCAATAATCTCGCTACCTTGTAAAGATCCGCGTTGGCATCTGGATCAGTGGACCCTCGTCCCACCAGCACAACAGCATGATCCGCAGCACCAGTGGCTCGCATGCGAGAGGTGTTGGCAGAGCGGATACGCTCTTCTGCTACCGACAGTACGCTCGGGTCCACGCCGAGCTCCCGGGCGTAGGTGAAGGTTACGCCACGGTGCCTCAGCCTTGCTCGAGCGAGTGCAGCAGGCCCATCGTCCTTGCGGTGGCCGGCCCCAAGCAGCACCAGTGGCACAGCTACGACAGCTCTCGCCCCTTCGTTTACAAGAGCGTCGATAGCGTCGTCAAGAGCAGGCTCGGCCCACTCGATGAAGCCGGCTCCTTGCCTCAGATCTGGAGACTTCCTGCGTACTCTGGCCGCCAGCTCCCAGAACTGGGCTACCCCTGCGCTGGATTGGCTGCCATGGCCTATCAGGAGGAGAGCGGGGCTACGATCGTCAGGCATGCGGCTCCTTTCGTTCGCGAGCAGCTGAGTCATCTCCACGTCCGAGCAGAGGCACCCGAGCGGCGCTAGTGGGGCTGGTGTCTCGCGAGCTTGCAATGCGGGTGAGAGCGTTCAATACGGCTGCTGCAGCAGCAGAGCCACCTTTCTCGCCAGTGTTGGTGATGGTCGTGAGCCGCTCGCAGTTCCTTGCGCGCTCCTTTGCCTCCGCGGCGCCGACGAAGCCCACGGGCATGCCTATGACCAGTTGCGGGGCGAAGGCCTCCTGCTCTGCAAGGCGCACTACCTCCTCGAGGGCCGTTGGAGCGCATCCCACCACGACGATGGCTCCAGCTGGGTAACGCTCAGCAGCAAGGCGCATTCCAGCTGCACTCCTCGTTGCGTAGCGGCCAGCTGGTTGCATTGCCTGGTCGAGAAAGCAGTGAGCCTCGAGGTTGGTTATCCCGGCGCTGACCATCTTGGTGTCGCAGATTACCGGCGCTTTGGACCGCAGTGCTTGTATGCCTGCATCAGCGGCTCCCGCGTCGAACATGATCGTGTCAATGTACCCGGTGTCAGCTGTCGCATGAACTACCCTGGCCAGTATCCGAGCGTGGAGTTCGTCCCTTCCTGACAGGTCTACCCTTTCCGCGAGGATTCGGAAGCTCTCAGCCTCTATCCAGTGCGGTTTCACGCGCCCGCCCGCCTGCTTCGCCCGCTCGTAGCGCATGCGGGGCACCCTTGATCTCGGTTATGGCTCCCGTAGGGCAGATCTCTATGCATTCGAAGCACACGCTACAGCGTTCCGCAAAGACAAGCACCCTTGCCGGTCCAGGGGCGAGTGCGCCCTTGGGACAGGTGACAATGCAGGCGCCGCAGCCGCTACAGCCTTCGCCAACCTGGATCGAGCCGGTCGCAGCCGGAGTTTGTGCGATGAGTGGGTTCGCGCACATGCCCGGGTCAGTGCCGCCGCGGATTCGGGGGATAGCCGCGCGGGGTTACCATCAGCCCGCGGATCACGCGGGTTGTTGCGGAGCCCACGATCACGCACGAGGTCATGCCTACCGAGGTTGTGTCGAGGCCCGCTAGCGTGGTGAGGAGAGCCTGCTGGCCATGTCGCGCAGCGTCGGTTACCACACCGACCGGCGTGTCGGGGGGTCTGTGCTGCAGCAGAAGGTCGCGGGCAGCATCCAGCTGCCACGGCCGGGCAGCTGAGCGAGGGTTGTAGATCGCTACCGTAAGGTCCGTCTCCGCCGCGGCATCAAGGCGCGACTCGATAAGTTCCCAGGGCGTAAGGTGATCGGAGAGGCTGATTACCAGGTAGTCGTTCGCGAGCGGCGCACCGAGAAGGGATGCTGCGGTGAGCGAAGCGGTTACGCCTGGCAGGACTCGTATCTCGGGCGGTCCCGAGAGCGGCTCGGTCGTGGTTTGGTCTGCTTCGTGCTCGCTGAGCTGTGGCATCCTCGCGGACTCCTCCAAGACGATGGATGCCATGCCGTACACGCCGGGGTCCCCTGAGCAGACGACGGCCACCTGTTTCCCTGTTAGCGCAACCTCGAGCGCACGCTGCGCCCGCTCGACCTCGGCCCCGATTGCGTAAGCCTCCAGCCTCTGGTGAGCGCCAACGAGGTCCTTGCATGCGTCCAGGTAGGGCGCGTAACCAATTATCACCTCAGCGTTGCGGATAGCGGCTTCTGCTGCGGGTGTACGGTGCGCCCGTTCTCCGGGTCCAATGCCGACTACCGACACCGATCCACGTGGGGGCTGCCTGCGCGCGAGCGCGACCGTCGCATGGGCTGACTTGCGTTTCTCGAGTACTAGCTGGCCGCCGGGCCCAGCCGCTTCTAGAGCGGCCGCCTCCGCAACGCTGGGCGTCCCCACCGCCTGGTGCACGGTGGAACTTGGTGTCGGAACCTTCACCGCAGAAAGGGTCTCACTTGAAAAGAACACAGTCTCGATTCCGATCCCGGCTATCGCGGGATCCTTCGCGCGCCGCTCGGCCGAAGCTATGAGTCCAAGAGACTTCCGAGACAGGCCAGACTCCTCAAAGCAGGCGTCGAGGAGGTGCTCGAGCTCTTCTACGGTCGCTCCGGTTGAGGTCCCAACGCCTGCGACGATGCTGGGTGGGCGCAGAAGGACCACCGCTTTGCCAGCGCGTCCCTCAGCACTTGCGACGATTTCGTCAGTCAGGATCAGGCGGGGCTTGCGCTCTTGATCACTTTCGCTGGCCGCGTGAGGAGCCCGCTCCGGAGGTGACGGCTCCCCAGGCGTGCCTGTTATCCGCTCGGGAGTCGTGATCACTTCGCTAGCATCCCTCAGCGCGTCGGGAACCGGCCAGGCTAGTTCGTTCTCTAGGAGCGGGCGAGCGCCATCGAGCATTGCCTTTGAGACCCCTGCAATGTCACCTTCTGCGATGAGGCCGGGCAGCGAGTCGAGTGCACAGGTCCCTGTTGCATCGGTCGCAGTGGTGATGACCGGCGTGGCTTGAAGGATCGCTGCGACCTCACGAGCGAGTTCGTTTGCCCCTTTGTCCCCGCGGTGCGTGTTCGAAAAGAACTCGAACCGCCGGTGCCCTCCGATTAGCGGGACGACGAACTCCCCAGCGTCGTCCACGCAGATGATACGGGGCAGGTTCGCGTGCGGTCTGCGATCTGGCTCGGACTCTTCCCTTGCGATCAGGGGAGCGATGATGCGGACTGCAGCACCAACCGCAATGAACAAAACGAAGCAGTCAACGTCGTTCCAGCGCTCACGGACGGTCCCGGCCAGGTTGCCGTGGGATCTCTCGTAGGGAAGCCGCGATGCGAGGTCGCGGCCGCGTTCGGTGACCGAGACGGAGAGTATGATCATCGCGCACCACCGTGTGGTCCCCACGTGACGAATACGGGGTTCTCCGCTGCAAGCCTCCAGGAGCCTCCTTCGAGTTTCCTCGCGCGCGCAACGCTCACCTGAGTCATGGAACCGAGTAAGTCTGCCGCACTGAGGGCGCGGTCCATCGAGGCGAAGGTCGCAACGATGCGACCGCCTTCGCTCAGGCGTGCGAGAGCGGCCTTGATCACCGCAGGCCCCCCGCCGCCGACGAAAACCCTGTCAGGGTCGGGGAGGCTGCCAAGAACCTCGGGAGCCAGAGCATTCACCACGTGCACGCTGGAGTTCTTTGAGCGAGCGTTCTGTGCGATCCGTGAAGCATCCTCGGCTCGAGACTCGACTGCGAACACCTCAAGGTCTGGGCAGACGATCGAGCACTCGATGCCGACGCTGCCGCTCCCGGCTCCGATGTCCCACAGCACCCCCTTTGTCGGCAGCGAGAGCTTGCTGATTACCACAGCGCGGACCTCTGCTTTGGTTATCACGTTGCGTCTGTGGGAGTAGGAGCTCTCGGGCATCCCCCAGGTAAGCACGCGCGTCGTTGCTGAGTCGTGCAGCGCGGTGTTCCAGGAGATGGACTTGTTTTCAGCTACTCCGGTTCCGTTCAGGAGAACTACGACCGCGGTTGGTCTCCACTCGCGCGTAGCCAGCTCTTCCAGTGATACCGAGGAGACCAGTTCGTCGCTACAGCCGAGGTCGGAGCAGACGACGACGCTCTCGAAGCGGGTTCTCCTTGCGAGCAGCGCCTGGCCGATTGCTTCCGGCGGTGCATCTGGAGAGCAGAGGACTGCTACCTTTGCAGCGCGACCGATCTCCCTTACGGCATCCTCAACTGGCCTGCCGTGCGCAGAGACGACCCGAGCGTCGTCCCATGCGAGCCCGAGGCGAGCAAAGGCGAGCGACACCGCGGAGGGCGCAGGATGGATCTCCAGGTGTGACGGTCCAACACGGGCAGCAAGTGCCCTTGTGATGCCAAAGAAGCCAGGATCGCCAGAGGCGAGCACGCACGCGGCTCCTCTGGTCCGTGCCAAGCGGTCGATAACTAGCTCCAGCCCGTCTTCGAAGCTGAGGTGTTCCACGTGTTGTGCCAACCCCGCGTGCGCGACCGCTCGTAGGCGGTCCTCCCGTGCGACGAGGAGGTTGAGATCTGGAATGCGGTTGATGATGCGGGCGCTGTTGCTGAGGTCACAGCCTTGAACGCCGATGACGACGATCAGCGGATCTACCACCGCGCGGCCTCGCTGGCCTGGAGCCTCGGTCGCTGTCCGCTCAGGCACTGGCAACCACGCGAGCACCGTCGAAATCGACCATCCACACTCGCACCTGCATTTCGGCCGTGGGAGTCGGGATGCCGTGCTGACTTTCATCGCCGCGTTGGCCAGCATCTTGCGGTCCTTCCCTCCCGCTGCGGGACCGGGCCCGAGACTCGGATCCCGAGGGAAGAAGCGCGTGTGCTTCACAATTGGTTCGGGCCATCTGGCAAAGCAGTTCCAGTGGGGCACGTTCCCCCTGCTGCTCGCAGACTTCGAAGAAATGGCGCGCGGTCTCCGTGCCGGTGGCGGCTGCCTGTACTTCGCGGGACGCACCCGACGCTTTCGCAACCTCGGCCAGCATGCTGGTGTCCACCTTCGATCGGTGGAAGTGGGTCATCATAACCCCCCCTGCAAGCTTCGCGATCTTTCCAACCATCGCGACCAGGTGGACGGTCTGCATGCCGGCTGAGGCGGCACGGCGAAACGCGATTCCCGAGAAGTCCCCTACTTCCACAAAGCACACCGAGGCGAGCTCGGGGAACATGCGCATCGCTGCTGCCTCGGAGCGACTTCCGGTCGAGGCCACGATGACCTTCTCTCCTTGCGCCGCGGCCACATCGATCTGCTGGACAACCGACGCTCTGTAGGCCGCGGTGGAGAACGGTCTCACAATCCCGGTTGTCCCAAGTATCGAGATGCCGCCAAGGATACCGAGGCGGAGGTTGCTCGTCCGTCGCGCCATCTGCTCGCCGCCGGGGACCTCGAAGGTGACCACGAGCGGTCGTGGTGTCACCTCGCTCAGAGCGGCAAGGATCATTCTCCGCGGTACGGGGTTTATCGCCGGAGCGCCTGGAGGCAAGCCCAGCCCGGGCTTCGTCACAGTGCCAACTCCATCGCCGGCCGCCAAGACGCTGTGCTGCGCCCCGTCTTGTGCGAACTGAACCTCTGCAGTCATGCGAGCGCCGTCGGTGCAGTCGGGATCGTCGCCAGCGTCCTTTACCACTACTGCCCGCGCTTTTTTGGGTTGACCAGAACCGGCATCCACGATTTCCCGGTCCTCGACCCCGAACGAGACCCGGGTCCCGTTCGGGATGCTGACCTCGACGACCTCAGGCACGCGGCCATGGACGAGCCCTTCCGCGGCCGCTTTTGCTGCAGCTGAGGCGCAGGTGCCGGTGGTCCAGCCGGTCCTCAAGCCGCGCCGGCGGCGGGCGACTTCCGGGCTCATGTCCGGCTCTGTGGTTCCTGGGTGTCGCATTACTCCTGGCACTAGTTACCGTGTGGTCCGGTCGAGGCGGCATTCTCGCCTTCCCGCCGGTTTGCCTCGCCTTGTCTGCTTGGGGCCGCTGGACTCGGCCTTTGATTCCGACTCGGCCTACCTGTGGTGGATCCGTCGTGTGATCGCAGGCGGAAGTGGTGGGAGAACCTTGGTGAGTAGAGGTGGCTGCGTGCGCCGACTTCCGACAGCGCTGGGCCGACTAGCACCAGGACGGTTCGTTTCTCTTTGGTGGCTTCGATGTCCTCTGCTAGCCGCCCAAGTGTGGTTCGTACGACTCGTTCGTCGGGCCAGGACGCCCTGACTACTATCGCAGCCGGGGTATCGAGGTCGAACGCACTCTCAGGCGCGAGCAGCTGAGCTTGCAGGTCGCGCGGCTTGGAAGCGGAGAGGAAGATCGCCATAGTGCATCCGTGAGCGGCAAACCCGGCCAATGTCTCAGATTCCGGCATGGAAGCGCTTGTGCGTCCAGGCACCCGGGTCAGCACCACGCTCTGGGAGATCGTCGGGATGGTGAGCTCCCGGCCAAGGGTAGCGGCAGCTGCAGAGAGCGAGGTGACCCCCGGGATTACTTCGAAGCTGCGCTCGTGCGCTACACACCAGTCGATCTGCTCCTGGATCGCACCGAAGATCGCTGGGTCCCCCGAGTGGAGCCGAACGGTTGCTGCCTCGGGATTTGCATCGTAGATGCCTAGTACGTCCTCCAAGGTCATGGTCGAGGAGTCGAGGATGGTAGACCCAGCTCGGCAGTGCTCAAGTATCCCCTCCGGAACGAGCGACGATGCCCAGATGACGACATCGGCAGCAGCGAGACGTGCGGCTCCTCGCAGGGTTATGAGGTCGGCGGCGCCGGGACCAGCGCCCACGAAGCTGATCACTCGGCTTGCCTTATTCTCGACCCGGGCGGAACGATGACGGTGCTCAGGTAGCTTGCGGGACGGCCATCAAGCTCTCTTGCAGCTACGACCCGCTCTCCAGGCAAGCCAAGCAGTTCGCCAGCGACCGCGCCTTCAAGTCGCCCGCTTGACTCAATGCAAGAGCGGATCGCGGCTGCGTTCCTGCCTCCTTTGTAGATCACAACTGCCCTTTGGTCACAACTGAGAGCGCTCTGGATTGGACCCATGCCATCCAGCGCGGTCAAGAGGGTGAGGGACTCCACGCCATCGAGCAGGACGGTGCCGGACTTCGCTGCAAGCGCCTGGAAGGCCATGATGCCCGGAACCGTGTCGATTGCCACGCACGGATCTGCGGAGCGCACCGCTGTGGCTACGCTTGAGAAGGTGCTGTACATATTCGGGTCGCCGATCGTGACGAAGGCCACCTGGAGCCCTTGGCGCAGTCGCGGGATTAGTACCGTGGCAGCGATCTCCCTGCAGGTCGCCTCAGCGTCGACTGACATGTCGAAGCAGACTCGGTCAATCGGGGTACCAGGCGCAGCCTCACGGACTATCGCCTCGGCTCTGCCGATCGCGTCCGGAGCCGTACTTGGCGCGACAACATGATCCGATTCACGGATGACGCGAATGGCCTTTGTGGTTACAAGCTCCGGATCCCCGGGGCCTACCCCTACGCCGACGAGGCGTCCGTGCCCGCGGATGGGATGGGAACTCTCGTGCATCGTGTTCACGCTAGCCCCGTAGAGGGTTCCGCTGCCGAAGAGATGTGTGCGCTGCCTATCCCTCCTGCCCGAGCTGCTGTTGCGGCTACGAAGTGTTCTGCAGCGCTGGGGTCCGCTCCGAGGTGAAGGTGGACATAGGACGCGATGAGCGATCGCGACGTGTAGCCAGCTTGGCGGGCTACCGTACGGGTACCCGAGCCGGGCGAGCGCTGGACCATGAGCCCATCTCCGCAAGGTTCCAGCGTCGAGTAGTGGAACTCATGTCCTCGAAGCTGCGCTCCTACCCGCGCGATTGGCGATGGCCCGAGGGTCGAGACGGTCCGGTACCCGAGAGTCAGGGTGCTGGTCATTCGAGCATCTGCAGGAACCGCCGAGCACATCCGACGGCCATTCAAGGTTCTTGCCAGCCAGAGCATTCCGCCGCATTCAGCCCAGGTCACCATACCCATCGCTATCCGAGTGCGGACATCGTCGCACAGAGCGCGGTTCTCCGCTAGCGCCTCTGCGAACACCTCTGGGAACCCTCCCGCCACGTACAGACCAGTCGCCTGCTCCGGAAGCCGTTTCTCGGTCAAGGGGTCGAAGGGAGCCAGCTCAGCCCCCGCTTCTTCTAGGCGCTCCAAGTTTTCCGGGTAGATGAAGGCGAAAGCCGCCCCAGCTGCTACGGCAACCGTGGCTCTTGCGACCCTCCTCGTCTCGGGCAGGCTGCCCGGGGGCATCAGGGTTGCAGATCGGGCAAGCAGCTCGATCTGCTCCAGGTCGCAAGATCGCTCGACTGCGTCCGCCAAGAGCCTGACCGACTTCGCGACGTCCTGGCGTTGCTCTACGACCGGGATGAGGCCGAGGTGGCGATCCCGCCAGGTCAGCGAAGGGTCACGTGCGATAGCGCCGAGCACCGGGATCCCCAGCGGGCTAAGCGCGGCACGCAGAGCGTCTTCGTGCGTAGGGCTTCCCACGCGGTTCAAGATCACTCCCGAAAGGCTTACTTCGCTTGAGAAGGTGTGGTAGCCGTGAACGATTGCGGCGACAGACGTTGACATCGATGATCCGTCAACGACGAGGACTACCGGCGCTGCGATGATGCGGGCTACTTCAGCTGTGCTGCTTGGCCCGTCGAAGAGCCCCATGACGCCCTCGACGACAAGGATGTCTGCACCCGCTGCGGCGTTAGATGCCAGGGCGGGCACCGCCTCTGCTCCGGAGATCCATGAGTCGAGGTTCCTGCCCGGCCTCCCGGTCGCGACTTCATGGTACCCAGGGTCGATGAAGTCAGGACCGACTTTGGCCGAAGCCACCTTGTGGCCACGTTTTGACAGCGCTGCCATGAGACCGGTCGCGATGGTGGTCTTACCTACTCCCGAATGAGTTCCCGCGATGACGATGCGAGCTATGGTGGCTCCCACGCTCAGTACTCGATGCCCTTTTTCGCCCCGATCCCAGCGTCAAAGGCGTGCTTCACCTTGCGCATCTCGGTGACCGTGTCGGCAATATCGATCAGCTCGCTAGGAGCGTCGCGGCCTGTTATGACCACGTTCGTCTTTGGTGCGCGTTGGATGATCCCAGTGACGACCTCGCTTACCGGCACCCAGCCGTAGTTGACCGCGTAGGTCAACTCGTCGAGGATGACGAGGTCGTAGGCACCCGATGAAAGGGCCTTGCGCGCGACTTCCCATGCGTTGCGTCCCTTTGCTGCGGTCTCGTCGGTGTCGGATGATTCCCAGGTGAAGCCATCTCCCAGGGTCTGAAATTCGATGGACAGGTGCTCGGCAAGCTTGCGCTCGCCAACCTTCCATTTGCCTCCCTTTACGAACTGGATCACGATGACTTTCCAGCCCCTGGCCCATGCTCGCCCCATGACCCCAAATGCTGCAGAGGATTTTCCCTTGCCGTGGCCCGTATTGATCAGCACCAGCGACGGCGCTCTGTGTAGGTCCGTGAACCTCCCCGCCTTGGCGGACGGGGATTGTGCCCCTGCCGTCTGGCTTGGTTTGCCTGGCATCGCGCACATCACGCCACCGCGACCAACGGAACTCGCTCCGAGGAGCTGGTGGATGAGATTGCTAGCTTCGGCTTGCACGACGTTTCCGCCGGGGCCTGGTTCTTGGCACTACTTGGGGTTATGGCCTTTCGGCACTGCACCTTGCGGTATGTGGTGCGCTGATCAGGTGACCAGCGTTTCTCGTCCCGGAGATACGTGACTCGGATCTCTACATCCGCTCCTATAGGGACGTAGTCCCCATGTATTGCCTCCTGTAGGATGTTGATCGCTCCAACAGCGTCTCGGTGACAGGTGAAGTTGCACACCTTGCACCGGTAGTCCCGCCCCGAGGGGCAGTTGCGTGCTCCACACACAGGACATGTCTTCGTGGACCCGGACTCGTTGATGTGCTCGATGTCGAGTCCGGTCTTCTCTGCGAGGTAGCGCTCCTCGGTTCCTCTCGAGAACTGCGAGAGCTGTTGGCGAGATGAGCGACCCATACGACGCTTCTGCTTGGTCTTGTGCTCGATACCACGCGCATCTCCTATGACGAGCCGTCCGATGGAGTGCGCTATGACGTGATTCGCTGCTCTCCTTGCAACCTGGTGGTCAAAGTCTCTGAGTTGCAAGCGGGCCTTGCCCTTTGTGCGTTTCTTTGCTGCAACGAGTCTACGGTGCTTACGAGAGCCGTTCTTGGTCTTGGAAAGCTTCCTCTGGAGCGCACCCGTAGCCTTGTTCCGCTGTCTCTTGATAGCACGCGCCTCGCGGCCGTTGACGATGGTGACGTTGATGGTCTGCTCATCTAGCCAAGTCGCAAGTGCCATTGGATTGATGATGCCTTCGTCTATAGCTGTGACCGCTTTGCCAGCTGAGAACATACGACGCGACATGTAGGGAATATGCAGTGAGAACTGCCGGTTGTCCTGGTCCCAGCAGAGCTGGATCTCGCCCCAGAGTTCAGGGGAAACCAGCCTGCCGGTTACAGGGTCCTCCACGTTTGGCAATGCCAACACGATGCCAGGCCTTCCCCGTCCGAGAGACAGGTTGAGCTTGTGGTCACAGCGCACCCTCCAGCCGTAGCTCTTGGAGAAGCTCAGCGGTCTGTAGTTCTTCTTCCGCCAGGGAGAACGCACTCTCATCCCATTCATGCGGTTGGTGCGAGAGGTCTTGATCGCTTCGTAGAGGTCGTATCCAATCGCCTCGGTCGTGTGAGCATGAAGCGGGCGCTGCTCTCGTGGGATCGAGGTGAGGAACGCTCGGATGTCGTACTTGCTTGGGTTGTGTTTCGCTTTCCACTCCGCATGTACCCAGTTCAGCGCCTCACCCCAGAGGCCAGCTGCAATGTGGTGAGCATCGTGGGCTTGCCGGTAATTGGCACCCGATAACGTGACGGGGACAATGGCTGTGCGTATGACCTCACGGCTTGTTGGCGGACTACTCGGTATTGCGACCATATGTTTGATACTACTCCAGGGGTGTAACAGTTCCTCGGATGGGTGCGTACTTGTCTTATCAGCGGCCTTGACCCCTCCCTTGCGGAAGGGGGTTGCGGGTGGATGTGGTTCATACAGAGAAACGGTAGTGTTGTTCGATGGAGAACAGGGAACCCGCCGTTCGCCAGCGGTTGTCCTGCGACTGTAACCGAGGAGGCGTGTGGACTCGAGAGCAGCTAAGCCGACAGCTTCAGCCGGACCGGTGAGGACGCTCGTTCTCGGGGGCGCGCGCTCTGGGAAGTCCGAAATAGCAGAGAATATTGTAGCTCGCCACGGGGCGGAGGTGACCTACGTTGCTACCTGCATTGGCGCTGGCGAGGGTGAGAAGGGCTGGCGTGCTCGTATCGAAGCACATCGAAGGCGCCGCCCAGCGGCCTGGAGGACGGTAGAGGTGCCGGCGGGTGGTGACCTTTCAGCGCTGCTCGTTTCGCTGGACGGCCCGCTGATAATCGACTCCCTCGGCACATGGCTTGCGGGACTCGATGGCTTCCGAGCAGATGTGGACCGGCTCTGTGCCGCGTTGACGGAACGGGATTCGCCTGCCGTCATCGTCAGCGACGAGGTAGGGCTTGGGGTTCATCCAGCAAGCTCCGCGGGTATGGAGTTTCGGGATGCGCTGGGAGAGCTGAACCGTCGTGTGGGTATGGTCTGCGACGAGGTGATCCTCGTGGTCGCGGGCAGGGCGATGTCGTTGCCTGCGTCGCGGCCGGGAGAGGCGTTGTGAACACATCTCGCGAAGGGGCCAAAGAGCCAGTGATGGTCGCGTTTTACCGTGTGGTGAGCGGATGGTTCGAGGATGCACGGGTTGCCTTCGGGTTCCTCACGGTCGCGGGCTCCCCACTCGTACCGTCTCCAAGCTCGCTTGCGTGGTTCCCGATGGTAGGAATTGTGCTGGGAGGTGTGCTGGGCTGCGTATGGTGGCTCTCAGCGAAGATCTTGCCGTTTGGTATGGCCGCTGCAGTGGTCGTCGTTCTAGACCTTGGTCTCACGGGGATGCTCCACTTTGACGGCCTGTGCGACTCGGCCGATGGTTTGTTGGGCCACCTCTCACCCGAGAGGCGCCTCGAGGTCATGAGGGAGCCAGGAGTTGGTGCATGGGGAGTTGGCGCCGGAGCTTCAACTCTCGGGCTGCGCTGGCTGGCTCTGTCCCTGTTACAACCAGCTCCGCTGTTACTGGCGGGGTTGTGGTGTCTCTCCAGGAGTGCGATGGCCTTGGCCTCGCTTTCGTTGCCCTACGCGCGGACCGAAGGTGGCTTGTTGAGCGCGTTCAGAGCTGGCGGTGAAGGCGATCATGCGAGTGGGACCGCTGCGAAGAGCCTGCGCTCAGCTTGCGGTGCCGCAGCAGCCCTGGGCTTGCTCGCAGCTGTAGCGGTTCTGGAACAGTGGCGACTCGTTCACGGCGCAGAGGTCCTCGCAGCTGGAGCGCTGGCTGGAGCTGCAGTGATCTTGCGCGCAAGGCGCACGATTGGGGGAGTGACAGGTGATGTGCTCGGAGCGATGGGCGTCGTCTTGGAGACGGTCGGCCTGGTTGCTGCGACGCTCAAGTAACCGTTTCTCGCTTATCGCGCTCTCGATGCCGGCGCAGGCTGCGCGGTGCGCGCGTGGATACCGGGTAACCACGTCACCTTGGCGCCTAGGCGATTCGTCGGGGCTAGGCGGTGGCAGCGTCTGCGACACCTGCGCGTATGGCTGGAATCGCAAGGTAATGGTTCGTCAATCGGGGATCCCACTGTGGTCCCCGCGGTGATTGGGGGCCGTATTCAGCTCAAACGGATTCGTTTACGCGCTGTTAATGGCGCGGGGTCGAACATTAATGCACCGTTGATGTCTGCTGGTGGATAATCATCCCGTGGCTGATTTTCTTTCTGTGATCGGGACTGTTGCCTTTGTCGCAGTCTCGCTGGCTCTAGCGAAGGCTCTGGAGCACGTGTGATGAGTGCGTCAGATGCCATCTTGCTTGCCCTGTCGATCGTACTCTTTGCTTACCTGGGGTTGGCGCTCTTCAATCCCGAGCGGTTCTGATGTCAGTAGCGTTCCTCGCAACCCTCGCAGCGATGATCGTATGTCTCGCGCTTGCGTGGCGTTACCTCGGGTCCTACTTGGTTGCGGTCTACGAAGGAAGGGTGAAGTGGCTCTCGTTTGTTGAAAGGCCCCTCTACAGGCTGCTTGGCACGGACCCTGATGCGGAGCAAAGCTGGCAGCGCTACACGCTGTCCTTGATCATCTTTTCGGGTGTGTCAATCCTCGTCACATACGTGCTCCTGCGAGCCCAGGGTGTGCTGCCGCTAAACCCTCAGCACCTGAAGGGTGTCACGCCTGGTCTCGCCTGGAACACTTCTGTGTCATTTGTCACGAACACCAACTGGCAGAACTACGCAGGTGAGTCGACGATGTCCTATCTCTCGCAGATGGTGGCACTCGTGGTGCAGAATTTTGTCAGCCCCGCGGTTGGGATGCTTGTGGCAATTGCATTGATCAGGGGGTTTGCACGCCGGAGTGTGAGCTATATCGGGAACTTCTGGGTTGATCTTGTTCGGAGCGTCATCTATATCTTGCTGCCGATATCGTCGGTCTTCGCCCTTGTCTTCATAGCTCAAGGCGCGGTCCAGACCTTCGGAGGGCCAGTGCACGTCTATGACGCACTGAACCACGTCACCCAGACGATCCCCCGCGGGCCAGTAGCTTCCCAGGAAGCGATCAAGCAGCTGGGCACCAATGGGGGCGGCTATTTCAATGCGAACGGCGCCCATCCCTTCGAGAACCCGACAGGGTTGACGAACTTCCTGTCCATCCTTCTATTGCTCTCAATCCCGGTCGCGCTCACCTATACCTTCGGCAAGATGGTTGGGAACGTCCGCCAGGGCGTCGCGGTGCTCGCGGCGATGACCATCCTCTTTGGAGCGTGGCTCGCGGTGACCGTCGCTGCTGAGCAGGGTCACAACCCAGCTGTCGCTGCAGCTGGCCTTGTGCATCAGCCGGGTGGGAACATGCAGGGCAAGGAGACACGCTTCGGCGCCTCGAGTTCTGCTCTGTACGGCGTCGCCTCCACTCAGACATCGACCGGGTCTGCTGACTCCTCCTACGACTCCTATACCCCCCTCGGTGGGCTGGGTCTCATGGCCGGGATGGCTCAGGGTGACGTCACCCCAGGTGGCGTGGGCAGCGGGCTGTACACAATCCTGCTCTCTGCGATCATCGCCGTGTTCATTGGAGGCTTGATGGTCGGGCGAACCCCGGAGTACCTGGGGAAGAAGATCCAGGCGCGGGAGGTGAAGCTGGCGTCTTTCGGTGTGCTCGTGATGCCGATCACGGTGTTGGTCCTGACAGGCATCGCGGTAGCGATCCCAGCTGGAGCTTCCGCGGCGCTCAACAAGGGACCACACGGGTTCTCGGAGGTCTTTTATGCACTTCTGTCCCAAGGGAACAACAATGGCTCCGCGTTCGCTGGCCTGTCTGGGAATACGGCGTTTTACAACATCGTGGGCGGTATCGATATGCTCATCGGGCGCTTTGCGATTATCGTGGCGGTACTAGCGCTTGCTGGTGCGCTCGCGAAGAAGGGCATCGTGCCGGCTTCTGCCGGAACATTCCGCACCGACACACCCATGTTCGTCGGCCTCCTCGTTGGGGTGATCGTGCTGGTTGGAGCGTTGACGTTCTTCCCTGCTCTATCGGTCGGCCCTATCGTTGAGCAGTTCCTGCACGGGAGGTTCTTCTAATGGCAAAGGAGATTCAGAGCTCGACGGCAAATGCTCAGCATGGTGTTGCGAAGGCCCGAGGCTTGTTCGATCCCGAGATACTTGTTCATGCGGGAGCGGGCGCGTTCCGCAAGTTGGATCCGAGGGTTCAGCTGAGGAACCCGGTGATGTTCGTTGTGCTGGTCGGAACCTGCGTGTGTTTCGTGGAGGCGGTCGCTCATCCATCGATCTTCACCTGGTCGGTCACGGTGTGGCTGGCACTGACCGTACTGTTTGCCAACTTTGCTGAGGCGATGGCGGAGGGTCGGGGCAAGGCCCAAGCTGACACGCTTCGTAAGATGCGAACGGAGACGGAGGCTCGCCTCCTTGCAGCGGATGGAACTGAACGGAGGGTGCCTGCATCCCAGCTCGCGAAAGGCGATCGGGTAGTTTGCGAAGCTGGAGACCTGATCCCCTCCGATGGCGAGATAGCCGAGGGGGTCGCTTCCGTGGACGAGTCAGCTATCACCGGCGAGTCCGCGCCGGTGATCCGCGAGTCCGGCGGAGACCGTTCAGCGGTGACAGGCGGGACGAAGGTGCTCTCCGATCGGATTGTGGTCGAGATCACCGCCGAGCCAGGACACACCTTCCTCGATCGCATGATCGGTCTAGTGGAAGGTGCGAGTCGCCAGAAGACGCCTAATGAGATCGCGCTCACCATACTTCTCGCAGCCTTGACCATCATCTTTCTTCCGGTCGTCGTCGTACTACGCCCGTTTGGCTCGTATGCACATAGCCAGGTGTCCGTGGTGATCCTGATCGGCCTGCTGGTCTGCCTCATCCCGACCACGATCGGGGCGTTGCTCTCCGCAATTGGCATAGCGGGGATGGATCGTCTGGTGCAACGGAACGTGCTGGCGATGAGCGGCCGGGCGGTGGAGGCAGCTGGCGATGTCTCGACCCTGCTCTTGGACAAGACTGGCACGATCACCCTTGGGAATCGCATGGCGTCGGCGTTCCTGCCCGTCGGCGGCAGTGACGAGCAGGCTTTGGCAGATGCAGCCCAGCTTGCCTCGCTCGCGGACGAGACCCCTGAAGGTCGCTCGATTGTTGTACTGGCCAAGGAGCGTTTCGCTTTACGTGAACGAGAGCTCACGGAGGACCACTCGTTCATCCCGTTCTCTGCGCAGACTCGGATGTCCGGCCTGGACATTGCGGGCAGGCAAATTCGAAAGGGCGCCGCAGAGGCGGTACGGCGTTTTGTCACCGCGGCGGGAGGCAGTATTCCAGGAGATCTGGATGAGATCGTTGAGCGGGTTGCGAAAGCTGGATCAACGCCACTAGCGGTAGCGGACGGGCCGCGGGTGCTGGGTGTTGTGGAGCTTAAGGACGTAGTAAAGGAGGGGATAGCTGAGCGTTTCGATCAGCTGCGTGCCATAGGCATAAAGACGGTGATGATCACCGGCGACAACCCCCTGACAGCTGCCGCGATCGCATCTGAAGCTGGCGTGGACGACTACCTGGCCGAGGCGACTCCTGAGACGAAGATGGCCCTCATCGTCGCGGAGCAGGAGGGCGGCAAGCTGGTGGCGATGACCGGAGATGGCACGAACGACGCCCCAGCGCTCGCTCAAGCCGACGTAGGTGTCGCTATGAACACCGGGACGACCGCGGCCAAGGAGGCTGGGAACATGGTCGATCTCGACTCGAACCCGACGAAGCTCATTGACATAGTAGAGGTCGGCAAGCAGCTCCTAATCACGAGAGGAGCGCTCACCACCTTTTCGATAGCGAACGACGTTGCGAAGTACTTCGCGATCATTCCCGCTCTCTTTGCAGAGACGTACGCGCGACCACATCACCCTGGTCCACTCGAGGTGCTGAACGTCATGCACCTGCATAGCCCGACCAGCGCAGTCCTGTCAGCGGTGATCTTTAACGCAATCATCATCATCGCGCTCATCCCACTTGCTCTTCGGGGAGTGCGTTTCCGGCCTGCATCCGCGATGTCGATCTTGCGCAGGAACGTGTGGATCTATGGCGTTGGAGGTCTAGTCATGCCGTTCATCGGGATCAAGCTCATCGACATGCTCCTTACCGTAACGAGGCTTTACTGATGCTTCTCCAGCTACGTCGATCGATAGTCGCAGTGGTGTTCTTTGTCATACTGTGCGGCATTTGCTATCCACTCGCAGAGACTGGGCTCGGACAGCTGTTCTTCCCTCACCAGGCGAATGGCTCGTTGATCCATGGTGGGTCTGCGCTCATCGGGCAGCGCTGGAGCGGCCCGTCGTGGTTCCATGGGCGGCCGGGGCCCTACGATGCAGCAGCGAGCGGCGCGACAAACCTCGGGCCGCGTTCGAGGGTGCTCAAGGAGCATGTAGCAGCACGCATTGCCAGGTGGCACCGCCTCGGCGTCAACCCGACACCTGAGCTGGTTGAGAGCTCTGGTAGTGGCCTGGATCCCGACATCAGCCCCGCATCTGCTTATGCCCAGGTGAAGATGGTCGCGCGAGCGCGGCACCTGCCGGTGTCGACCGTCAGAAGCCTTGTCACGAGGAGCGTTCATGCCAGGGAGTTCGGCTTCCTGGGCGAGCCGTACGTGAATGTACTGGAGCTTAATCATGCGCTTGCAGGTCTGAGGTAGGCTGAACAGCATGAGCTGGACAGATGGCCGGCGCCCGGAGTCTCCGATTATGCGGTGGCTGGGTAAGATTCTTCGAGCGCTGTGGTGGTGGGGGTGGTGGTAGGGGGCGTGGGAGCGTAGGCGCCGGGCGTAGTGCGCCTAGTCACGCCCAGGTTCTCCACGCATGGCGAATGTTCTGACGAACGGCCGCGACATGGTCTCGCTTGGTGACCAAGACGGTGGCGAGGCCGATGAGGAGCAACCCTAGGGTGGCCAGGAAGGTGAACAGAGGGAGACCTCGCGCTGCGTCGCCGAGAGCCCAAAGTCCGCCAGCGGCAATTGCAGCGGCCCCGCCGATGACCGGCACTCGCCGCCGTAGTGCGATCCCTGCGAAGAGTGATACGACGCCTTCAGCGACGAGAAGCGGAACGGTCACCGTTGGCGGCGGAGCGTAAACACCCAAACGGTGCACTGCAACCATCTGCACTGCGGTTGTGCCTGCGAGAAGGGCAAGGCCGGCGGCAGCGAGTGTCCTGGCTGCCTGAATGCTTCCTGGAGCGCGTTCAATAGCCGGCATGACGATTCCAACGAGAATCAGGCAAAGGCCAGGCCCGAGAACGTACCATTGTGGATCTGTTGCCCCTGCGATGCGGGCCAGCGGAAGGCTGATCAGAGACGCGATTACGGGTGACGCCCACGCTAGCCACCATGGTCCGCGCAATCGTCTCTCGAGTGCGAGGTCAAGAGCGAGCACAGCGAGAATGCCGGCCGTGATAGGCAACAGGGCGTCGTTGCGGTGGATCCAGGTGTGGGAGTCTACGAGCATCACAGCCGCGAGGATCGACATTCCAATGATTGCTCCGCTCCTGTGGGCAGCGCCGTGATCCAGCAGACTCCCGGTTCTTTCTTCCATCCCGATCTCGCGGGTAGCTCTCGGCGTCCCCTGCGACAAGGTCGTTGGTGCTCGCGGGTGACCCTCTGGGGGGAGTGCGGATCCTCCCGAGTCCGCAAGTGGGCTGTAGCGAGGCGAAGCGCCCGCGCGAGGAAACAGCGTGCCTATAACGACGCCAGAGAGGTAGCCTATGGTGCAGACTGCAGCAAGTGCGAGCGGGTAGGTTCGTCCAGTGGCGCCTTCTCCCGCTAGGACAGAGACTGTCGCAGCTGCTAGGAGTGCTATGGCCATGGCGCCTACCTGCGGGACCCTCTCGAGGCTCGCTATTAGTTCAACCGCTACTGCACAAGCGAGGAGAAGCCCCCCGGCAAGGACGTCCCGGTGGGTCGCGAGTGCGAGGAACACGACGGTAAACCCGACCAACCCGGCAAATGTGTAGGCGGGAGCCGCCCATTCCCGCCCTGAGCGAAGGGAAATGATCAGAGCTGCACCAGCGAGGATGAACCCAAGCGGCAGGTACGCGCTCGCTACCGGGCCGGGGGCTAGGCCTGAGAGATGACCGGAGCGCGTTTGAAGGTGGAGTCCGAGGTGTAGCCCGAGGCTTTGAGCACCCAGAGCGAGGAAGAGCCAAGCCGTCGAGAGGATGGCTCCGGTTCCGAATAGTAGGTTTGGCCTCCTGTTCCTAACTGCAATGAAGGTTGGTGACGCTGCTGCGACCAGAAGCACGCTGGCCTCAAGCCACCACGGATGGGCGACAATTAGGAACAGCGTTGCGAGTGCTTGAATCACGGACGCGACGCGCAGGAACTCGAGGAAGCTTTCAACTCCAGACCCAGGTGGTGCCTGCGGGGGTGGCTGTGGAGACCACGGAAACTGGGGTGGCTGTTGGGGGGCCTGAGACCTTGTCGGCCATGGCAGCCTCTCGAGAACCGGTTGCAGTGAGGTTGAGGACGCTGCCCAAGCGAACAATACCGAGAGAAATGCAAGCTCACCGCCTGAGGCAACCCGACCCCCATTGAATGCGAGGCCAATTGCCAACACGCTCAGGCTTGTGCCTGCGGCAACCAGCCAGACAAGGTTGCTCCGTCGGTAGTACCAGCAGGCTAGGGCGAGTTCAAGTGTCACGACGACGAGGGTGCAGGCACGGGGTGTTGCGTAAGGGGCTGACCATGCGACAGCGATCGTGGCACCCGAGAACGCAAGCGGCTCAGCCAGTTGCCGTGGCATCCTGAGGCGTCTAGTGGAAGGGGTCCCTTCCCCAGTGCTCCGGTGCCCCAGAGCGCCGTAGACAATAGCTATTGGCGCAAAGCCAGCGCCGTCCCATATCCCTGCATGTGCAGCGACGAGCGCGCTGGACCAGCTGATCGCAAGCGCGACGGCCGCTAGGGCGCCGTAAGCAAGGGAACCCGTGGAGAACGCAAGCGCGCCATAGAGCATCATGCAGACGAAGGCACCCGCGAATAGCGCAGTAGCTGGGCTGATCCCCGTAGTGCCAACGTGTAGGGCGAACCCCTCTGCGACTAGCACCAACGGGAATAGAAGGGACGCGACGCCGAGGTAGACGGTTCCGACCATTGCGAGGCGCTCGTAGCGACGGCATATTGCGGCACCGATCGCGAACATAGCGTCAAGCGCTGCAAGCGCGAGCAATCTTAGAACCTGCTGGCCGGGTGGCGCACCGTATGCTTCGAAGAGGACCGTTGCGATCATGAGCAGGAACGCGCCGGTATAGGCGAGGAGCTGTACCCCGAGATCTGAGGTGAAGCCCCCGGGAGGTTTGCCGGATTCCCCCGGGTGCACATCGCTGTTTACGGGGCGTTGTGAGCTGGGGGAAGGGCCGGGGAAGGAATGCGGAGGTGTCGGATGCCCGGCATAGGCCTGGAGCGGAACAGACCCAGGGAACGGCACACGAGATTGAGGAGAATGTGCCCAGGCGCCCGGGGGTGGTCGGGCGGCCGCGCTGGCAAGGAAGGTGTCTGCGGTCGCGATACGCATTTCGAGCACGTGACGAAGGTGTGCGATTCCATCAGATGTGAGCGCTCCACCTGGAGAAACCCCGTTGATCTCTTCCAGTGAGGTCGCAGAGCGGTTGCGTTGGATGTATACCGTTCGCAGGTACCGTTCTGGCGGGACTCCCGCGGCGATGAGGGCCATTGCGGCTGCAACCTCAGTGGTCGAGCCCCGCTGCAATGAGTTGATTGCAGCTTCAGCTGCTGCGCGAGATGCTGCTTCATCTACGGAGAGGTTGGTCCTTGCCCACCGTTCCCACTGGGAAACTGCCGCAGCCCGCGCGTCCTCGGCGCCACGGCTTGCCGACCAATCCCCTTCATCCACCACGTCGCAAGCCTAGCCTATGTGCTTGATCTCAACTTTGGGAGATGTCGACGGACCTTGTAGCAGTTGGTAGCCTGGTCGAGTGGACATAGCGTTCGCTCCAGCAGCGGGGACCGTATGGACGCCAGTTTCGTCGCAGCTTCGAGCCATGCGAAGGATTCTTGCGATAGCGGGGCTTGCGGTGCCCACGGGGTTCGGTGTGGTTCTCTGTGAAGTCCAAGGCGGCGGGGGATGGTTCGCGATACCGATCGCAGCGTTCGCACTGGTTGGTACCTATGCGTGGTGGTCCATTGGTCGCAACTGGAGATCTTGGGGATATGCGGAGCGGGCGGACGACCTCTTAATCACGCACGGAGCGTTCTTTAGGAGACTGGTCGTTGTCCCCTATGGCAGGATGCAGCTGGTGGATGTTGAGGCCGGACCGATAGAACGGATGTTTGGGCTGGTCAGAGTCAAGTTGCACACAGCCTCTGCGGGGACCGATGCTTGTATCGAGGGGCTGACCCAAGTCGACGCGGCTGCGCTCAGGGACCGCCTCGCGGCGCTTGGTGAGGCGAGGGCAGCCGGGCTTTGACCACGCGGCCGCCTGGCCTGGGGCGTGGGCCGATGGATGGAACTAACCAGGAAACCAGTCGGGCGCAGGTCTCTCGGCCTGCTCCGGTGGCTGGCTCGTTCGGCCTCGAGTCCCCTGCGCAGATTACGAAACCGCGGCGCCTGCACGCTCTCACGCCTGTGGTGCTTATCACCCAGGCTGTGATACCCGCGCTGGTGGTTGCGGGCTTCGACCTTCCCCACTCGCGCGCCTCACAGGCCAGCACTTCGCTCCTTGCACTGCTGCCCTTCCTGGCTATCCCAGTGGCAGCTGGTATTTTCGGAGCTGTTTCGTGGGTGGTTACCCGATTTCATTTCGAGGCTGGCGAGTTACGCGTCGACTCCGGCATAGCGTTCCGCCAGTCGAAGCGGGTGCGGTTGGATCGAATGCAGGCCGTTGACGTGCTTCAACCGTTCTTTGCCCGCATGTTCGGCCTTGCGGAGCTGCGGATCACGACAGCAGGCGGGTCTCGGCGCTCATTGCGGTTGCGATACCTCTCGCTTGTCGAGGCCCGGGATCTACGGGCTGAGCTTCTTGGACAGGCTGCAGGGCTCGGGAGCGGAGTAAAAGAGGCGCCGGAGCAGCCTCTTGTAGTTGTACCGCACTCGATGCTCGTGTGGTCGAGTATCTTGCGCCTTCTGCCGGTATGGGTCGTGCTACTTGCCGGAGTGGCGGCATTGATCACAGCAAGGGTGGCGTCGCAGGCGAGCGCTTCGATGCTCGCACCGCTCCTCGCACTGGTGCCGATTATGGTGTTTGTAAGCGGCCAGCTCTTCTGGAGAAGGGTGAGCACCTGGTGGGGCTTCACGGTTGCAGAATCACCCGATGGGCTTCGCCTCCGGCACGGGCTGCTCTCGATCAGATCACAGACTGTTCCCCCTGGCAGGGTTCAAGCTCTCAAGATCCACCAGCCGCTTGTCTGGCGAATGTTTGGTTGGGCAGAGGTGATGATGAACGTGGCAGGCTATAGCGGCGGCGGTGCAAGGAGCAAGGAGGCGCCGAAGACCGTCCTCTTGCCGGTCGCTCCCACAGCGGTCGCGCTTGCGCTGGCCGGCAGGTTGGTCGGCGCTGATATAGCTAGGGTGCCGATGAGGCGACCCCCTAGGCGAGCCGCGGCCTGCGCACCGCTGTGGTGGAAGCGGATGGGGGTCGGCAGAGACGACGCCATCTTCGTTACGATGCACGGATTGGTTTCGAGGTCCGTGGATGTCGTCAGGCATGAGCGCACACAGAGCGTTCGCCTGACAGCAGGTCCATGGCAACGGGCCTGGAGGTTGGCGACGGTGCATCTCGACTCAGCGAAGGGCCCCGTTCATATGCGCGCTGCATTCCGTGATTCAGCAGAGGCGCGAGACATCCTCTACGACCAAGCGGACCGGGCTCGCTTTGCGAGGCGTTATGCGGTGCCAGATCGCTGGATGCAACCGCAGACGCCGGGGTTTGCTACTGAAGATCGCTCCGCAGCACAAAGAGGAGGTGGTACGGGCCGCGGCAGCGTCGCGGGCAACGACATGGGAGATATCGGCTAGCTCTTCTTGGATTCGGCAGCCACTTTGACCAGGCTGTCGCCAGCTTGCAGCGTCGGGTTCTCCCGTATACCGATTGTGACTTTGCCGTCTCGAACCATGCCAAGGAGAAGCCCGTCCATCTCGGCTCGCACGGCTCGCAGCTTCGATCCTATGAACTCTTCTGCGACGGGAGTCTCCGTGAGGCGGTAGCCGTCGTCGTCGATGAGCCTCATCAGCACGTCGCCTGCGTGCGGAGCCTCAAGGCTCTTTGCAAGCGCATGTCCCAAGAGCTCCTCTGTCGAGACCGTGCGGCGAACTCCGAGGTCGCTCAGCGCATGCGCGACGGCTGCAGACTGCGCGAGTGCGATGACCGGCGCCTCGGGAGCGACGTGGCGGACCAGCACCGCGGTGACAAGCACCTCTCCATCATCTTGGGAGATCAACAAGACAGCCTCAGCAGCTTCGGGCTTGGTCGCTCTCACGATTCCCTCGTCCGAAGGTGAGCCAGGGATATGGTGCACATGTGACGGGAGTGCAGAGGATTCGACGTCAGCGGCCACAACCACTTCATAGCCAGCGCTTTTGAGCTGTCGGGAGACGAGCGGGATTGTCGGGTGCATGCCAAGCAGCACGACGTAACGTCCGGGTGGCAGATGATGCTGCATCTTCAACAACCTATTCAATCGTGTGGAGGTCGCGATCGCAGCAAGGAGCGCGAACGCGGCTCCAAAGAGCGGGATGGCCGTAAGCATAACAGCCACGGCTATTATGCGACCCGCGCCATTGTGAGGGCTGACGTCGCCGTATCCGACCGTCGTCGCGGTGGTTACCGCCCAGTAAAGTCCGGTCCATACTGCAACGTGCTCTGCCAAAGCGAACGCTACGCCGCCTGCGATAACGGCCAGGACGCCGAGCAGCACGACGGTGACGATCTGCGAACGTGTCACCTTTCCTAGCAGCATTGCCAGGATGGTGAGCACGTGTCCTCCTTTCTGCAAACTCGGCCAGCGCGTGGTCTTTCAGCGAGTGTAGCTCACAGCTACTTTGTCGTTTGCTCCGCGCTCGCGTTCAAAGCGTCCAGCTTTGCGAGAAGGGAATCGAGCACCTGATCCTGGCTTGCTAGATGGCTTTGTATCTGTACCGCTTCGTGCAGGACTGCGGCAGCGTCTTCATAGGTCGCCTCCGAACGCTTGTCTGCAGCAGCAGCCAGCACGTTCTGGCCCACGATAATCACCGATAGGAGCACCAGCTGCAGGAACGTCTGCGATATCCATGAGACCAGCACGACCGGGTTGTGAGATGCGATCGCAGATGGCAGCGACACGATCGCGAGCGCAGCGAAAGCGTAGGCACACCACATGGTGCCGACGCCGCCGGTGACCTTCACCGCCAGCCACGCATTGAACCTGGTCATGTTGTTGTGCCGCTGGAGTTGGTCCGCTATGTGCACCGGCCCAGGGTCTTGGACTGAGAGTCGTTGTGTTGTCCGGGGGTGCTGTTCGTAAGCATAAGCCGTTCCGTCTTCCATTTCCCATCGTCCCTTCGTGCTCCTTTGTCCGACTGTGGGCAAAGCCTGCCAACAGTCCAATACACGCCCAATACCTTGGCAGCGATCAAGCCAGCGGTCCAGCGGTCTTGCATGGGCTCTGGGTGCTCAGGATGCACTGGCGCGGGAAACAGCGACGAGCGCACTAGTTTGTGGATGTAGTGGACATCGTAGACATCATCCTTGCCGTTCTGATCATCCTCTCCTTTATCCATGGGATCCGCCTCGGAGCTGCTGTGCAGGTTCTCAGCTTCGGGGGTCTCCTCGCTGGTTTGGTAGCGGGCTCGTTTCTCGCGCCATCGGCCGCCTCCATCGTTTCGGGATCTACAGCGAAGTCCATCGTCGCGCTCGTCGTCGTGTTCTTGATGGCTGCGGTTCTCGGAGCCGTCGGACGCTTGGTGGGCCTGAAGATCGTGCCGTACGTAAGGATGATTGGCTTGCGCCCCCTTGACTCGCTGCTTGGCGCCGCTGTAGCGGTCCTTGCCACCCTGACGGTTGCCTGGTTGCTCTCGGGGCTTCTCGTGACCCAGCGTTTCCCTGCGCTGAGCCGGGACATCCAGCGGTCCGTGATACTGCACGAGATGGACAGCGTCCTGCCTCCGACGCCGTCGTGGATCTCGCGCCTGCAGAGCCTGGTGGACTCGAAGGGGTTTCCTTCGGTGTTCGCCAACCTGATTCCCGAGGTCGCCCCACCCGTGAAGGTCGCTGGAGGTCCACAGGTCGCGAAAGCGGTGGCAGCTGATGAGGCTTCGACCGTAAAGGTGGTAGGTGCTGGTTGTGGGCAGATCCAGGAAGGTTCGGGATTTGTGGTCGCGCCAGGTCTTGTTTTGACGAACGCCCATGTCGTTGCAGGCATAGCGCACCCTTATGTGGTGGATGCAGCAGGACAGCACCGTAGTGTGGCCGTCTACTTCGACCCGAGGTTCGACCTGTCGCTCCTGCGGGTTCCAGGACTTGCTGACCCGCCATTGCACATTCTCGGGTCGAAGGTCCCCCGAGGCACGATAGCCGCGGTACTCGGGTATCCAGAAGGTGGTCCGTTCAATGCAAGGCCAGCAGGGGTCATGGCGGAGTTCATGGCTCAAGGACGTGACATCTACGGCCAAGGGTTGACCGATCGCCATGTCTACGAGGTGCAGGCGGTGGTACAGCCGGGGAACTCTGGTGGCCCGCTCGTAGAGCCAAACGGCTCCGTTATCGGCGTGGTCTTTTCCCGCTCGGTGACCAACCCCAACATCGGATTCGCGCTGGCGTCACCCGGGGTGCTTTCCAGGGTCACAAAGGCTGAGAAGTCGACAACTCCGAGTGGTACGGGTTCGTGCATTCCTTGACGCGATTGTCTGAAGGTGCGTTGCCTGGTGCCTCGCGCAGTTGTGGGAGGCTTAGAATTCCTTGGCAAGCGCGCCAGCGTGCATCCCGCGGCGCCTGTCTACTATCGCAGCTGGAAAGAATAGGGCAGTCAACCACCCCACGGCTAGAGCCGGGGGCTTGAGGGAATGTCCCCCAAGTCCAGGTTGACCAGACCAAGATATCGAAAAGGAGGTGAACAAGATGTCTACGTTGTACGAAAGCGAGAAGACCCACCAGCAGATGCTTCCTCAGTCTGTCGATGCGCAATCCGCGCCAGCAGACAACCTACAGGGTAAGGACGAAACGG